>CALQHT020000184.1 GCA_943330455.2 Nitrosovibrio sp. Nv4
CGCTGACGTGTGCTGCGATGTTCCCTCGATGACCGTCGAAAAGTCTTCCGGAGGGAGGTGGGATTCGGACCGATCTGCTGGGAGGCGTTGCGCAACAGGGCTAGGTCTTCCGGTCATCCCATTGGTAATACGCAAGAATATCGTTCCGCGTTTGTGCGACAGCCGTAGCCCTTGTGGGAGGGGTTGGGGGGAGGGGTGAAATCGCCCGGATATTGCGTGCAACCCCTCCCCCCAACCCCCTCCCGCAAGGGGAGAGGGAGAACTTTCTTCCGCCAGCACCCCATTCCGCGACGTGTGAATGCCATAGGCTTCAACGGCAGGGGGGGGTGCCGGGTCAAGCTCGCCAACGACGGTGGGGCGGTGAACCGGTCAGTGGTTCGGCTGGTTACTGTCAGGTGATCGCGCCTTCCCGCTTCAGCGCCCGGATCGTGGCGCGGAACGCTTCGACGGTGATCGCCATCTCCTCCTCCCCATGCATCGCGGAAATCGTGCCGGACGGGCCGGAGTTGATGTCGACGCCATTCACCAGCAGGCCCATGCGGACCTTGCCGGTCACGCCTTCGCCGCGCGGCTTGGCGATCATTTTCGGAATATAGGCGACCGCATCGAAGCTATGCGGCGCGATGTCGTCATCCTCGGGGTTCGTATAGACATGCATCCCGGAATAGGAGCCGTGGACGGCCCATTTCACGCCTTCATCGACCAGCACGTCGTTCATTTTCGCCCGCACTTCCTCGCCATAGGCGTTGGCGCGCGCACAGGCATCCGTGGTGGACAGGATTTCCAACGTCGCGACGCCGGCCGCGGCTGACACCGGATTGGCGTTGAACGTGCCGGGATGAGCGATCTTCTCGCGGCCCTTCGCCTTGGTGTCCTTGAAGTCCAGCCAGTCGAGAATGTCCTTCTTGCCGGTCACCGCTCCGCCGGGCAGGCCGCCGGACAGGATTTTCGCCAGGGTGGTCATGTCCGGGGTGATGCCCAGCGCCTTCTGCGCGCCACCGGGAGAAACGCGGAACCCGGTCACGACCTCATCGAAGATCAGGACCGTGCCGGCCTGGCTGGTCAGGTCGCGCAGCACCTGCAGGAACGACGGCAGGATCGGCATCTTGCCGAAATTGGCCCCGGTCGGCTCGATGATGACCGCGGCGATATCTTTGTGGTCGTTGAAGATCCGCGTGATGCCATCGACGTCGTTGGGATCGCACAGCAGCACGTTATCGGCGATGCCGTTGATCACGCCGCTGGTCGCGGTGCCGTCGAAATGATTGGTGTGGCCGCTGGTCATGTGGTCGTGCCAGCCATGGAAATGGCCGCGGAACCGCACCAGCTTCGACCGGCCCGTATAGGCACGCGCCAGACGCAACGCCATCAACGTGGCCTCGGTGCCGGACGACGTGAAGCGCACCCGTTCGGCCGAAGGCACCATCTGGGTGATCAGTTCGGCCCAGCGCACTTCCAGTTCATGGCAAGCGCCGAAATGGGTGCCGCGATCCAGCGCCGCATGCACCGCCGCCATCACCGTCGGATGGTTGTGGCCCAGGATCAGCGCGCCATGGCCGCCGAAGTAATCGACGTACTTATTGTTGTCGACGTCCCATTTCACGGGGCCCAGAGCACGCGTGATATACAACGGATACGGGTCGAAATGGCGGCTGTCATGCGACAGGCCGCTCGGCAGCAGGGTTTGCGCCTTGGCGGACAGTTTCGCCGAACCCGGCGTCATGGCCTGATACGAATCGAGCAAGGTCGCGTTCGGCAGGGTGCTGGCGGACATGAGAGGTGCCTTTCCTTGGAGAATCAGATGCGATAGCGGTCGTTATAGCGTTTCAGGAACTGTCGCACGCGGTCGGTCCGCGGTGCAAAGAACAACTGGTCGGGGGCGCCTTCCTCGACGATCACCCCGCCATCCATGAAGACGATTCGGTCGGCGACGTCGCGGGCGAAGCTCATTTCGTGGGTCACGACGATCATCGTCATGCCGTCGCGAGCAAGTTGCTGCATCGCCGCCAGCACCTCGCCCACCAGTTCCGGGTCCAATGCCGAGGTGACCTCGTCGAACAGCATGATTTTCGGGTCCATCGCCAGCGCGCGGGCAATCGCCACCCGCTGTTGCTGACCGCCGGACAGATTGACCGGATAGGCGTTTTCCTTCTCCGACAGACCGACCATAGCCAGCAGGTCGCGCGCCCGAACCTCGGCCTTGGCACGCGGCACGCCCTTCACCCGGATCGGCGCGGCGGTGATGTTCTTCAGCACGGTCATGTGTGGGAACAGGTTATAGCTCTGGAAGACGATGCCGATCTTCTCGCGCGCCGCGGCGATATCGCGCTCTCCCATGCGCAGGCGCTTGCCGGCGCGATCCAGCGCGTAGCCGACCGGCTCGCCGTCGACCGAGACGGTGCCCTGCTCATAATCTTCCAGCATGTTGATGCAGCGGAGCAAGGTGGTCTTGCCGGACCCGCTGGGGCCGATCACCACCACGGCCTCGCCCTTGGCGACGGTCAGCGACACGCCGCGCAGCACCTGGTTGGTGCCGAAGCTCTTGGCGATGCCGGACATTTCCAGCATCGGGCGCGCGTTGACGCCCAGGGGGGCAGTGGCCAAGGAGTCAGTGGCCGACAAGGATACGTCGTTCAAGGTATTTCCCATAGGCTGCGATGGAGTAGCAGATGCAGAAGTAAAGCACGGCGGCGGCGAGGAAGATCTGGAACGGCGCCAAGGTGCGTTCCACCACCTCCCGGCTGGCCATCGTCAGTTCCCACAGCCCGACGATGGACACGAGCGACGTGGCTTTCACCAGATTGGCACACAGGCTGACGAACGGCGGCGCGGCCAGGCGGAGCGCCTGCGGGAAGATGACGATCTGCAGCATCTGGTGGCGGGTCATGCCCAGGCTTTTCGCCGCATCCCATTGGGCCCTCGGCAAGGACAGGATGCCGGCGCGGAACACCTCGCTCATGAACGCGGCGTAGTAGACCGACAGCACGAGTACGACGCCCCAGAACGGCGGCAGATCGATGCCGGTCAGCGGCAGCAGGTAGTAGACGAAGGTCAGCAGCACCAGCAGAGGGATGCCGCGGACGACGAACAGATAGGTGACGATGGCGGACCGGCTGACCCGGCCTCCGAAGATTTGCGCGATGGCGATAAGCAGGCCCAGCAGAGTGGCGGGGATGACAGCGGTTCCAGCCATCATCAGGGTCATGCCCGCGCCGCGGAACAGATACCAGTAGCTGTTGATCAGGGGCATGAATGTCTTCATGCGGCGAAGGCCAGACGTTGTTCGGCGAAGCGCCCTACCAGGCTGACGATCGTGGTCAGAGTCAAGTAGATCAGCGCCACACCCAGAAAGACGTCATAGGTGTTGGCCGACGACTCGACCCAGACCTGGGAGATCTTCATCACATCCATCACCGCGATGGCGGCAACCTGCGACGTGTCCTTGGTGATGCTGATCGCCTGGTTGGTCAGCGGCGGGATCACCCGCGCCACCATCTGCGGCAGAATGACACTTGTATAGAGCGTCCAGGGCCGCATCCCCAGTGCTCGCCCGGCTTCGTACTGGCGGGCACTGACCGCTTGCAGACCGCCGCGATAGATTTCCGCGACATAGCCGCCGTTTTGCAGGCACAGGGCCAGCAGGCCGGAGGCGAAACCGGACAGCGGCACGCCAACCATCGAAAGTCCGAAATAGATCAGATACATCTGGATCAGCAGCGGCGTATTGCGCACGATCTGGACGTAGGACCCGGCGATCCAGGCCACCGGACCGCGCATCGCCTGCATCAGCGCGACCGGCAGCCCCCAGACAAGGCAGATCAGAAAAGTCAGGACCGCGAGTTCGACCGTGACCTCGGCGCCTTCCAGCAGCGCCGGGATCAGGCGGGCGATAAAGTTGGGGTCGAACAGCACCTGCCCGCGGCGATCAGTGCTGGTTCACGTCATAGGAACGCTGCGGCGGCGGGTCCCTCTTCAGCCATTTGCGATAGAGCGTGGTGTAAAGGTCGTAGCGGGTCCCGTAACGGAGTTCCCGCGCATAGGTATCGAGGAACAGCCACCATTTGAAATCGCCAGGCTTCATGAAGAACGCGTTGTTGGAGACCAGCGCGAGCGCTGTCCCGGTGGTGTCGACCCGGGTCAGATCGTCGTTCTCGCTGGCGTAGAAATCGGCGATCGGCTTGTCGATCGAGAACGCATGGGCTCGTCCGGTCTTCACCGCCAGGAACAACGCGGAAGGGCTGTCCAGCAGCAGTTGCTTGACGTTGGGCATCGCGATCTTGGCGCGCGCGATGGCCGGCGGCACGTTCAGGATCGCGTAGGTGAATTTCGGATCGTTCAATTCCTGGATCTTGGTGACCTTGGCATCCTTGCGCGCCAGCACGGTCGAGCCGGTATCCATGATCGGGTAGGAAAAGGCGATGCGCACCGCGCGGTCGGGCGTGACGGTCGTGGAGCACAGCCCGAAGTCGATTTTCCCGGACAAAGCGGCCGGGAAGCGGCCATCCGACTGCAGGACCACGAATTCGAGCTTCTTCTCGTCGCCCAGGAGATCCTTGGCCATCTGGCGCGCCAGATCGATCTCGAAGCCGACCAATTCGCCCTTGTCGTCGATATAGGCGAGCGGTGGCGAGGTGCTGTAGGTCCCGACAATCAGCTTGTCGCGCTTGATCACGACATCGAGTTGGGATTCCTGGGCCGAGACCGAACCGGCGGCGGTGCAGGCCATGAGGATGGCGAAAACTTGCCCAATTACGCGACGCATGGGGGCATCCTTTTTCAGCTTCAGATCGAACTATGCCTATATAAATGTCCGAGTCCAGGCGGATTTCGGACAATCATTGCGGAAAAATTTCGTATATGATTGTATTCTATTCATATGGTGATATTATGATCTATACACAGCCTATAATATAGGCTTTTATCGCGTTACCTGTTCGGGGACTGGCTACCGCCCTCGGCCAGGCGGCGTCCACCGCCGGCGCTGGTTCGGCAAATCCTTCTTCGTGCCCTTCGTGCCTTCGTGGTGGAAAATCGCGGAGCCGCGGTTCGCGGTAGCCCTCGGCAATGGGACTCTCACGGACAGGCAAGGTGTTCCTGGTCGCGTCCGCGATTCTCCACCACGAAGGCACGAAGGGCACGAAGAAGCGAGGTTGCGGTCGTGCCACCGGTCGATTTGGTCTCCACGCTGAATGAAACCGTCCACTTCCACTGACAACGCCATAATAGCCATAATATAACCTGGCTCGCGTGCCGATTTGCCAGTCCCGTGCCCTCCAGCCCCGTGCGGTTAGGCCGCGACGCAACGTCTGTTCCCGTCTCTTGTCGCGATATCTGTCGCAAGCGGGCGGTTACCGTCAGCCGGCAGAGGATGTCCGTCCGCCTTTCTTCGTGGCCTTCGTGCCTTCGTGGTGGAAAATCGCGGAGGTAGCCAAAGACACCTTGCCTATCCGAGAAAGTCCCATTGGATAGGCCGCTACGAGCCGCGGCTCCGCGATTCTCCACCACCAAGGCACGAAGGCCACGAAGAAGGCGCCGACGGTGCAAACCGTCCCGATGCCGGCGGAAACCGACCGCTCTCGACAGCCAACGCGATAAGAGCCTGTCTCCCCGCCTGTTCAACGTTCGGCGCCCGGGATCGGACCCATCAACCCGTTATCGCCGCACCATCCGCCCACGGGCGACCGATTGGCCATTTTCAAGCCGCCCAATCCGGGCTTGCATAACCGCCTCACCCGTTGTCCAGATCGCATCTGACGACATCCAACGCGCCGGCCCTCGCCCGTGGCTCGGACACACCGAGAGCCAGACCCCAATCAACGCCCGACCCGCAGGACCCCATCATGCAAGCCAAGTGGCAATTCTGGATCGATCGTGGCGGCACCTTCACCGACATCGTCGCGCGCGATCCGGATGGGCGCCTGTCCACCCACAAGCTGCTCAGCGAGAACCCGGGCCGCTACCGAGACGCCGCCATCGCCGGCATCAAGACCATGCTCGGGATCCCGCTCGACCAGACGATCCCGATCGGCCTGATCGATGCCGTGAAAATGGGCACGACCGTCGCCACCAACGCGCTGCTGGAGCGCAAAGGCGATCGCACCCTGCTGATCGTCAACCGCGGCTTCGCGGATTGCCTGCGCATCGGCAACCAGGCGCGTCCGAGGCTGTTCGACCTGGCGATCACCCTGCCGACGATGCTGTTCGAACGCGTCGTCGAAATCGGCGGCCGGGTCGGCGTGGATGGCCAGGAAATCGAAAGCCTGGATGAGCCGGCAGCCCGCGCCGCCTTCGCCGCGGCCAAGGCGGATGGGATCGACGCCTGCGCCATCGTGCTGATGCATGCCTGGAAATATCCCGCCCAGGAACAGCGATTGGCCGAACTCGCGCGCGAGGCGGGGCTGGGCCAGGTCTCCGCCAGCCACGCGGTCAGCCCGCTGCTGCGACTGGTGCCGCGCGGCGATACCACCGTGGTCGATGCCTATCTGTCGCCGATCCTGCGCCGCTATGTGGACCAGGTCGCCAGCGAGCTCGGTGGCACGCGTTTGTATTTCATGCAGTCGAATGGCGGTCTGGCCGAGGCCGGCGGCTTCCAGGGCAAGGACGCGATCCTTTCGGGACCCGCCGGCGGCATCGTCGGCGCGGCCCGCACCGCCGCCATGGCGGGGTTGGACCGGATCATCGGCTTCGACATGGGCGGCACCTCGACCGATGTGGCGCTCTATGCCGGCGGGTTCGAGCGGACGTTCGAGACCGCGGTCGCCGGCGTGCGGATGCGGGCGCCGATGATGGCGATCAACACGGTCGCGGCGGGCGGCGGCTCCATCCTGCATTTCGATGGAGCGCGGATGCGGGTGGGACCGGATTCGGCCGGCGCCGATCCAGGTCCGGCCTGCTATCGCCGCGGCGGGCCGCTGACGGTGACGGATGCCAATGTCTGTGTGGGGAAGATCCAGCCGGCGCATTTTCCGGCGATTTTCGGCTCTGATGGCAATCAGCCCCTGGACGGGGCCGTGGTGGAGGCAAAGTTCGCGGCCCTGGCCGTTGAGATTTCCGCCGCGACTGGTGAACCCAGGACGCCTCAGCAGGTGGCGGAAGGGTTCCTGGCGATCGCGGTTGCCAATATGGCGAATGCGATCAAGCAGGTCTCGGTGCAGAAGGGCCACGACGCCACCCGGTTCGCCTTGCAATGCTTCGGCGGCGCCGGTGGGCAACATGCGTGCCTCGTCGCCGATGCGCTGGGCATGGAAACCGTGTTCATCCACCCCTATGCGGGCGTGCTATCGGCCTATGGCATGGGTCTGGCCGACCAGAGCGCGATGCGCGAACAGGCGGTGGAGATCACGCTCGCCGCCGCCGCCCTGCCCGATCTGGCGACGCTGGCCGACCGCCTGGCGTTGGACGCGACAGGGGCCTTGCTGGCCCAGGGTGCCGCCGCCACTACCATCGTCACCACACGGTCGTTGCATTTGCGCTATACCGGCACCGAGGCGGCCCTGATCGTTGCCCTGCCGGACATCGATCCGACCGAAGCGGTCCAGCGCCTGACCGCCGAATTCACCGAAGCCCACCGCGCGCGCTTCGGCTTCGCCACCCCGGGCCGCCCCCTGATCGTCGAAGCTGTCGCGGTCGAGGCAACCGCTCCGGGCGAGACCGTCCACGAAGCCACCCTGCCCGCACGCGAAACCGGCGCCCCCTCCCCCGTCGACGCGGTCCGCATCCATACCGACGGCGCCGAACGGAACTGCCCGGTCTATGAGCGAACCGCCCTGCTGGCCGGGGACCGCATCGCCGGTCCCGCCCTGATCCGCGAGGCCAATGCAACCACCGTGCTCGAACCCGGCTGGACGGCGGAAGTCACCGCCTTGGACCACATGCTGCTCTCCCGCACCGAACCCCTGGCGACCCGAGTCCCACCCGGCAGCGACCGGCCCGACCCGGTGCTGCTGGAACTGTTCAACAACCTGTTCATGAACGTCGCCGAACAGACCGGCGCGGTGCTGCAAAACACCTCCATGAGCGTCAACATCAAGGAGCGCCTGGACTTCTCCTGCGCCATCTTCGATGCCGAAGGGCGCCTGGTCGCCAATGCCCCGCATGTCCCGGTGCATCTCGGCGCGATGGGCGAGAGCGTGCGCACCGTCCTCGCCAACCGCCGCCACACGCTGAAACCCGGGGACGTCGTCGCGCTGAATAACCCGTTCAACGGCGGCACCCATCTGCCGGATGTGACGGTCATTACGCCAGTGTTCGATGCTTCCGGACAGGCGATCCAGTTCTTCCTCGGCAGTCGCGGCCACCATGCCGATATCGGTGGGATTACCCCCGGCTCCACCCCGCCGATGTCGCGCACCCTGGAGGAGGAAGGCGTCGTCATCGACGATTTCCTGCTGGTGGACGGCGGAGACTTCCGGGAAACCGCGTTCCGGGCCATCCTCGCCGGCGCGAAATACCCCGCGCGCAGTCCGGACGTGAACGTCGCCGACATCAAGGCCCAGGTCGCCGCCAACGAAAAGGGCGTGCAGGAGCTGCAACGGGTCGTCGCGCAATATGGCTGGTCGACCGTCAGCGCGTATATGAACCACGTCATGAACAACGCCGAGGAGTCGGTCCGCCGCGTGATCGATCGGCTGGGCAGTGGGTCGTTCGACTACCGGATGGACAACGGCAAGCCGCTACGCGTGTCCATCAGCGTCGATCGGGAAGCCCGCAGCGCCACGGTGGATTTCACCGGCACCGGACCGCAGGACGAGGGGAATTTCAATTCTCCGCCAGCCGTCACGCGGGCCGCAGTGCTGTATGTGTTCCGCTGCCTGGTGGGAGACGACATACCGCTGAACGATGGGTGCCTGAAGCCGCTGAAACTGATCATTCCGGAAGGCACGTTCCTGTCGCCTCGCCCGGGAGCGGCGGTCGTCGCGGGAAATACCGAGGTCTCCCAGGCGACCTGCAACGCGCTGTTCGGGGCGTTGGGCAGCCTGGCCTGTTCGCAGGCGACCATGAACAACTTCCTGTTCGGCGACGCGACCCGCCAATACTACGAGACAATCTGCGGCGGCACCGGCGCGGGTCCCGGTTTCGACGGCACCGCGGCGATCCAGACGCACATGACCAACACCCGCATGACCGATCCGGAGGTGTTCGAATTGCGCTACCCGGTGCGGTTGGAGCTGTTCGGCATCAGGCGAGGCTCCGGCGGCGCGGGCCAATGGCGCGGCGGCGACGGCGCGATCCGGCGGGTCCGGTTCCTGGAGCCGATGACCGCGGTGATCGTTTCCTCGCGGCGCAATGTGGCCCCGTTCGGATTGGAGGGCGGCGCCGACGGCGCGGCCGGTCTGCAATGGGTGGAACGCGCCGATGGAATCCGGGAAACCCTGACCGGTACCGACAGCGCCGAGATGCGCCCGGGCGACGTGTTCGTGATCGAAACACCGGGCGGCGGAGGGTATGGCAAGGTGGCCTGACCCCATGCATCGCCCCCAAGCGGATTCCACTAATTTCGGCGGCGGAGAAAATCCTCCCCCTCCCCTTGCGGGAGGGGGCTGGGGGGAGGGGTAATCCGGCACGATCCGTGGGAAATCACCCCTCCCCCCAACCCCCTCCCGCAAGAGGAGGGGGAGAATATTCTCTATCCTGCCCCCATTCCCCGATACGGGAACGCCGTAGGGTTCATCCCCCCGCGCCCACCCGTCACCACATAACGAACATGACCGCGATCGCACCCCACCCCACCACCAGCGCCGACAGGGCATAGGCAAGGTTCCAGCGCGTGGTCACCGTCCAGGGCGACACGCCCGCCCACCGCGCGGTGATGATCGCCGAGGCCGACATCGGCGTCATGTTCACCGCCAGCCCCCAACCCAACATGCAGGAAAACGCCAGCACCGCTGGCGGCACGCCAAGGGCGTCTGGGTCCGGGACAGCGGCGCCGAGAAGAGCAACGATCGCGATCGGATTCAGCCCGATTTGACCCGTGGCTATCAGCACCACCGGGACCAGCAGCGGGATCGCAACCGGCGGCAGCCAGGCGAGCAACGGCTCCAACCCGGTGGCCGGCAGCGCGGCCCCGACCGAGACCCCCATGAAGCCAGAGGCGGCCAACACCGTCGCCTCGGCGCGAAACTGGGGCACGCGATGCAGGAAGCGCAAGGTCCGCCGCCGCATGACGCCGACAACCCGTCCGCTCATCCCACGGTTCGCGGGCAGACCGGCCGATCCCGGGGAACGCACGATGTAGGCGCGGGATTGCAACACCGCCCACATCAGGGCCACCGGCGGAACCGCCAGGGTCACCGCAGCTGCCAGCGAGATGTGCAATGCCAGACTCGCCGCTTCGGCCAACACCATCACCCCAAGCACCAGCGCGATCATCCGCAGATGGATGGACCAGCCTTCCCGAGTGTCCGGCGGGACCACATCGCGGGTCGCGGAGCGGGCGGCGGCCACACGGTCCTCGGCCCAACCGAGACCCATCAGCACCACCGATACCAGCAGGGCCGCAGGGATCAGCGCGCGCATCGGCGCCCCCGGGACCGCCGTCGAGACAATGACGGTCATCAGGTTCAGCGGGTTCCAGCAATTCATCACGCAGAAGCCGCGATGGATCGCCATCAGCATCCGGCGAGCACGCAGGATGCGCGCTGCTTCCCAGTGGGCGGCGGCGCTGAGCGCATTGGCGCGGGTGACCATCGCGCCCAGCAGATCGATCGCGCCGTAGGAGAGGATAATGCCGAACAAATGCCCGCCGCCGGTCAGGGCGGCATAGCGACGCCCAGGCGGTTGCGCCACCAGATGCCGGCCGCAGCGACGCACCAGGGGACTGGTCTCCGCCGCGTCACGCAGGCTGCTGAGCGCGAGGAAGAACCCGCCATAAACCGCGCCTCTCTGCCAGCCGGCCAGGAACAGCGGCCACGGGTCGTGCACCGTGGCAATGCCGATCAGGCCGATCGCGGACAGGACCAGGAACAGCACCTTGGCGTAGCGGCGCTGGCGGGGAAATTCCACGATCAGGAAAATCAGCATCGCCAATCCGGCCAGTCCGCCGCTTGCAGGCACGCCGACCACCTGGCCGAACAGGGACCCAGCCCAGGCGAGGACGTAGCACCAGGCACTGAAGGACACGCGAGGTTGGGTCACACCCGGCATCCTGGCGCAGGACATGCAGTCTGGACAGAGACGGGATCGACGCGTAACGCTCCGCCAAATCCCGTGGAGTTCCGACATGCTGTTCGATATGCAAAACACCAAGAACGAGAACATCTACAAGCTGCTGGTCGCGACCATCGGGCCTCGGCCGGTGGCCTGGGTCACCACGCAGGATGTCGACGGCACCGTCAACGCCGCGCCGTTTTCGTTCTTCAACGCCATGTCGGGCAACCCGCCCGTCGTCGCGTTCGGGATCGGCGGGCGTGGCCCGGGCGATGTGAAGGACACCGGCGGGAATATCCGTCGCACCGGCCAGTTTGTCGTGAATCTGTGCAGCTACGCGCTGGCCGAACCGATGAACATCACCGCGATCGACTTCCCCAAGGGCGTCGATGAACTGAAGGAAGCCGGCCTGACCACCGCACCGTCGCTGCATGTGAAGCCGCCGCGGATCAAGGAAGCCCCGGTCGCCATGGAATGCGAGCGGCTGGTCATCGTCGATGTCGGCATCGATCGCGCCGTGGTGTTGGGCACGGTCGTGGCGATGTATGTCCAGGACGACTGCGTGTTGGATGCCGAACGCTGCTACATCGACACGCCGAAGCTGGACCTGATCGGGCGCCTGCATGGCGGCGGCTGGTATTCTCGCGTCACCGACCGGTTCGAAGTGCCTCGCATTTCCGTCGAGGAATGGATGGCCCGCAAGGCCAAGGCCGCGGAATAATCCCGCGATGACGGGCGCGATCCCACTGACGGCGCGGGGTTATGCCTATGCGCCGGGCGTTTTCCAGTATTCGGCCGGGGTCGCGGCCCTGCCCGGATACCGGATCGAGCGGGTGCGATTCGCGCGTGTCGTGCCCATGGCGGACGGATGGGCGCGTATCGCCGCCTATCTGACCGCCCAGGGCCTGCCCACGACCGCATTTTGTGCCTGCGAGTTACGATCCCCGGCGCCGTTCACCGAGGCCGGCTTCCTTTCGTTCAACCGAGACTACGCGGCGGTGTTGCAAGGCTGGGGCGTGCTGACCGAACAGGGGCCTCCTCGCTGTTTGGAGTGGGTGGTAACGACCCAATCCGGTCTTCCTCAAGTGTTTCTCTGTTCGGTTGGGCGCCGTTTCTCCGTCCCGGCCTGACGATCCAAGGACGCCGGGGATGGCGGCTGTCAAGGATGGCC
>CALQHT020000185.1 GCA_943330455.2 Nitrosovibrio sp. Nv4
CGGACGCACGGCTGGAGGCGAGCCGCGGGTGGCGGTCACCGATCGCATCGTGCTGCCGCGCGGCAATATGCACCGGCTGGCAACGCAACTCGATGAGGCGCTGCGTCCGCATGCGATGGGTCTGCGCCTCGCCGCGGCCCAGGCGCTGCCGCCAGCCCAGGCCGCGGTTGCGGCGCGACCCGCGCAGGCATCCCGTCGGCCGGCCCCGGAAGAAGCGGGTGACAAGGCGGCCCTGCTGATCCGCCTGGTCGGCGAACTGGACGTGCCGCATCAGTATGAGCGTTCCTTCCGCATCAGCGAGCGGTCGTTGCAGGCGAACCGCTTCCTGCTGACGTTCAACACACGCGATATCCCCGGGGACGCCCGCGCACGCGTTCTGGCAATCTGCGAGCGCATGGCGATGCCCCAGGCCGCGCGCGACATGGCGCATGCGGAATTCGGCATGGCGCACTGCCTGCATTTCGGCTTCGAGGGCGATGCCGACAGCATCGTCTGCAAGCTCTATCTGGAACGCGCGGTGCCGCCGGAGGAATCCCGCCAGGCGCGCGCGGACTCGCGGCCGGTCCTGCTGCACCTGGCGTTCAAATGGGATGTATCCCGTCAGGAAGCCGTGACCACGCGCTACCACTGGTTTCCGGCGCTGACCGCGGCGGACATCGAAGCCAGGCTTGCCCATGTCTATGGCGCGCAAGGCGGCCCGTCGCTGGACATCGCCCGGGCGATGCTGGACCTGACGCGGGATCGGGTCGCCGCCGAACGGTTGCAGTATCTGGAAGTGGAGGAGGTCGAAAACGATCGACGGTCGTTCGATTTGAACCTCTACAACGCCAAGCTGCAAATGAAGGACATCCAGCCGCTGCTGGGGCGCATGCGGGAGCATTTTTCCGTCCGTCCGGGGCAGTTCCAGGCGCTGTACGACCAGGTGAAGGGGCTGTCGTTGGGGCACCTCGCGGGTGGCGTGCATCGCAACGGCAAGGACTTCTTCAACCTGTATTACGGCGTGGTCGGGCTGCCGCATTTCAGTGACCGGTTCCAGCAGGGGGGCGCTGCCTGACGATGCACCTGCGGGATCGGTTCGAATACGCGACCGCCCAGGACCCGGCGCTGAACTATTGCCTGTGGGATTACCCTTCGCCGGCGCCGGCCGAGGACAAGTTCCGCTCGGTCAACCTGTTGTACCAATCGTTTGACTACACTGGTATTGACGCGCGCGCATACGACATCGTCGACGCGTTGCGCGATGGGATCGGTCCGTTCCGCACCGTTTACGGCACCAAGAAGCTGGGCGATCGTCTGGCCTGGGAGTTCTATTTCTACGACTACAAGCGGCGGGAACGGGACGTTTCGATCAGCCGGGTCCTCGATGTCCTGCGGCCCTTCGCGCCCTGTGCGATCCAGCCGAATGAGAACCTGCCGTATTTCATGTTCTCCCTGGACCTCGACCACGCCCTGGCGCTTGGCCAGCACGGCCTCGATGTCGTGCACATGTATGTCGGCAATCCCGGCAGCGCGGTGTCCTCCGGGATTGCCTACGCGCTCCGGCCCGACGGCGCGACCCTGGAGAATTTCTACTTCTTCTTCGATGCCCCTACACAAATGGCGGATGTGGCGAAGAAAGTCACCAGTTCCGCCCATTTCGACGACCTGCGCTGCCCGTTGGAGCGCGTGCTGGTCCCGGAACTGGTCGGCTGCCGGACGATCTGCGTCGCCAACAAGCAGACCCATGACTGCATCTATTTTTCCGGTGTCGACGTGGACCAGTTGCTCTGGTTCCTGGAGCATCTGGCCTATCCGCGCCCGATCGTGGATTTCGTGCGGGAGAACCGGGGCGAACTCGACCACCTGCTGTTCGATGTCGGCTTCGACTACCGGTGGGAGAGGGGGGGCTTCACCATCCTCAAGAGCGGCTATTACGGGGTATTCTGATATGACATGTTTCGTCGCGCGTTGCAGAAAAATGTCACGCGATGATGCGTGCGGGCGCTCGATTGTTGGGATATCATAACATCAAATCCCCATCCGGCGGCGAAGGGAGGTGCATCGGTGGCATGGTAGTGTGATCTCGCGCATAGACCGGCGACCCATCGTATCGGCAACCTGGCCCCCCCGTTGCGTTTGGAGGCGTCGACTACCGCACAGCGTGCTAAATGATACCAACGGCGCCTCACCGTCATTGCCGGGCTTGACCCGGCAACCCACGCTTCGACGGCAGGGGGCGGGTTGCCGGATCAAGTCCGGCAATGACGGTGGGCGGCTGCGCTATCGGTCCATGGTTCGGGTCGTCGGTACGATACGCAATGGTTCGAAACTCGATGTCGAACCGGTCGGGTTCTTGTATAAGATACATGGTGTTTCCGGGTGTTGCCCGGACGAGTGAGAAGGCGAATTTCGATGACTCAGCTTCTGATTTACAAATCCGCGGTGCCGGTTTCCCGGGCTCGACATGCCGATTGCCATGTGCAAAGCGGCGGCAATTATGCCTTCACCGCGGACATCAACTCGGTGCCGCTGATGGCCGTCGAATTTCCCCAGGCGGCGAACGAGTATGCCATCGTATTCGCCGGCCCCCCCGGTGAGGTCACGCCCGCGGTCATCCTGGGCGTGCGCGGCAATGAAAACCTGTATCTGCCCAAAGGTGGCGACGGATGGGCGGCGAAATACGTGCCGGCCTTCATCCGCCGCTACCCCTTCGTGTTCTCCCAGAGCGACGACCGTTTCGTGCTCTGCGTCGATGAGGAATTCCTCGGCCTGAACCGGACCGGGCAGGGCCAAGCGCTGTTCCTGGCGGACGGCACGCCCAGCCCCTATGTCGATGAGGTGCTGAAATTCCTCCAGGAATATCAGGCGCAGTTCCTGCGGACCCAGGCGTTCTGCAACAAGCTCGCCGAACTGGACGTGCTGGAGCCGATGCAGGCCCAGGTCACCATGGGTGGGGAGGGCGCCAGCGTTTCCCTTGGTGGCTTCATGGCGGTGAACCGCACCAAGCTGAAGGCGCTGTCGGGTGAGAAGATGGCGGAATTGGCCGCAACCGATGAGCTGGAACTGATCTACCTGCACCTGCAATCGATGCGCAATTTCGAGGGGCTGAAGGACCGGTTGGAGCAGGCCGTGCAAGGCGCCGCCGCCAAGGCAAACGAACCAGCCTCGGTCTCCGAGGTGGTGGAGGAGACGGCCGAGACCGCCGCCGCGTCGGTGCACTGATGCAAGGGGACGCCCAAGGGAGCGGCAAGCGACGCACAACGATAACGGCTCCGTTTGATGTCGAGCACTTGTCTCTCCACGCCATGGCGGGTGAAGATCCGCGATCCATGACTTTGCGTCGGGCTCGTTCGGGAATAACCGGGTCGGTTGGGGCGACGGACCGGTCTCTCCCCGTCATGGCGGGTGCATACCCGCCATCCACGACCCGCGGTGGCGATCTTGGCAAAGTCGTGGATGGTGGGCCTCCGCCCACCATGACGGCGTTGGGCGTCCGTGCCCCACGTGGAGCGATTATCGGAGCACGCCGCCTCGGGACGACGGTTCCCAGCATCCGCCCACATGCGAGTTCTTCCATGATCGGAGCCCGTTCGGCTCCGGCCATCCACCAAGGCTGAACGCGCGATCATGGCGATCCCGGCATCCATCTACTCGATCACCACGGAAGACCGGGCTCGGGCGGAATCCGTGGCCTGGGCCCGTTTTTCCGCGGCGCGGGACCGGTCGGAGTTCTATTCGAGCTGGCTTGCCGTCCTCTGTTCGCAGATCGAACGCGCCAGCGGCGCCCTGCTGCTGGTCGGACCCGATGAGGAAGGCGCCTATACCCCGGCCGCCGTCTGGCCGGACGCCACCCGCGACCTGCAATACCTGACCACCGCCGCCCAGCGCGTCCTGACCGAGCGACGCGGTGTGGTGGTCGCGCCGGACGGGGTGTCCGCACCCACGCGGGACCAGGCCACCCATGTCGGCTACCCGATCGACGTCGCCGGCACGCTCCATGGCGTCGTGGTCCTGGATATGGCGCCGGGCCCGGATGTCGGGTTGCAACGCGCACTGCGTCTGCTGCATTGGGCCAGCGCCTGGTTGGTGGACCGCTTCCGCCAACGAGAGGCGGAGAACCAGCAGCGCCAGATGGCCCGGATCAGCGCGGCGATGGACATCGTCGCCACCGCCACGCAGGAACGCCGCTTCGCCCCCTCGGCGCTCGGTGTCGTCAACGAACTTGCGATGCGGCTCAAATGCGATCGTGTCAGTGTGGGGCTGGAAAAATCTGGCAACATCGACGTCAAGGCGATCTCCCACACCGCCACGTTCAACGCGAAAATGAGCCTGGTGCGCCATATCGCGGACGCGATGGACGAGGTGCTCGACCTGGATGCCACCCTGGTCTGGCCTCAGGCGGGCAATGAGGAGCAAGGGGCGGTCGCCCATGCCGAACTCGCCCGCGCGTTCAAGGACATCGCGGTCTGCTCGGTTCCGTTGACGGTTGATGGCAGCGTCGTCGGTGTGCTGACCCTGGAACGCGGCGCGGGGGACGTGTTCGACCCGGAGACGATTGAGCTGTGCAACACGATCGGCGCCCTGCTGGGTCCGATCCTGGAACTGAAGCGCGACAACGAGCGCGGGCTTCTGTCGCGGTCCTGGCGCATGACCTACGGCGGGATACAGGCGCTGTTCGGCCCCCGCTATCCGGGCGTGAAAATGATCGCCGCGATCGTGCTCGCGGTCGGGCTGTTCATGGGATTCGCGACCGGCGACTACCGAGTCTCTGCCAAGACAGTCGTGGAAGGCGCCGTGCAGCGCGCCGCGGTGGCCCCGTTCGAGGGGCATATCATCCAAAGCGATGTGCGCGCCGGTGATACCGTGCGGGCCGGGCAGGTGCTCTGTCGGTTGGACGATCGTGAACTCAAGCTGGAGCATATGCGGCTGTCGTCCGAACGGGACCAGTTGCTGCGCAAACATCGCCAGGCTCTGGCCACCCAGGATCGTCCCGCGATGGGCATCCTCGCCGCCCAGATCGCCCAGATCGAGGCGCAGTATTCCCTGGTCGGCGACAAACTGTCCCGTGCCACGCTCGTCGCCCCGTTCGATGGCGTGGTCGTCTCCGGCGACCTGACCCAGCTTCTCGGTGCGCCGGTCGAGCAGGGCAAGGTGCTGTTTCAGATCGCGCCGCTGGATTCCTACCGCGTGGTTCTGGAAGTGGACGAGCGGGATATCGATGCCATCGCCCTGGGACAGAGCGGCGATCTGACCCTGTCCGGCCTGACCAACCAGCGGCTTGCATTTTCGGTGCGCCAGATCACGCCGGTATCGGTCAGCCAGGAAGGGCGCAATTTCTTCCGTGTGGAGGCGCATCTGCAAACCGCCTACGACCGCCTGCGCCCAGGCATGGAAGGCATCGGCAAGATCCGGGTCGGCGAGCGGAAGTTGCTGTGGATCTGGACCCATGGCCTGACCGACTGGCTGCGGTGGTGGGCGTGGAAGGAAATGCCGTGAGGAATGCGATGAGGCTGCGGGGACAGGCACGGTGACCGCGCCGGTTCTGAGCAGCCTCTGGTATCGCGTCGAAAACCTGCGGCCTCGCCTGCGTTCCCATGCTCGCCTGCATCGGCATCGCTACCGCGGGCAGATCTGGTATCTGCTGCAGGACCCCGCCACCGGCCGCGTGCAGCGCTTCACCCCGGCCGCGCGCCTGGTCATCACCCTGATGGACGGCAAGCGCACGGTCGCCGATCTGTGGAACGTCGCCAACGAGCGCCTGGGGGAGGACGCGCCCACCCAGGACGAGGTCATCCAACTGCTGGGCCAGTTGCACGCGTCCGACCTGTTGCAAAGTGACGTGTCGCCGGATGTCGTGGAGCTGTTCACCCGGGGCGAGAAGGAAGAACGCGCGCGTTATCGCCGGTCCTACGGCAACCCCATGTCGATTCGGATTCCATTATGGGACCCGGACCATTTCCTGAACCGGATCCGTGGTCTGATCGACTTCATGTGGGGCCGTTGGGGTGCGTTGCTTTGGTGCATCGTCGTCCTGCCCGCGATGTTCCTGGTCTTGCCGAATTGGCCGGAACTGACCAATGGGTTCGCCGACCGGGTGCTCGCGGTCGACAATCTGATTGTGCTCTATTTCGCCTTCCCGATGATCAAGGCGCTGCACGAGATGGGGCACGCCACCGCCGTCAAGGCCGGCGACGGGGAGGTCCATGAACTCGGCGTCATCCTGTTGGTGATGCTGCCGGTTCCCTACGTGGAAGCCTCGGCCGCCACGGCATTCCGGTCGAAATATCAGCGGGCGATGGTCGGCGCGGCCGGCATGGCCGTGGAATTGTTTATCGCGGCTATCGCATTTTATCTCTGGTTGATGATCGAGCCCGGCCTGCCGCGCGCGATCCTGTTCAACGTGATGATCGTGGCCGGCATCTCGACCCTGGTGTTCAACGGCAACCCGCTGTTGCGCTACGACGCCTACTACATCCTCGCCGATCTGCTGGAGATTCCGAACCTCGCCCAGCGCTCTCTGCGCTACTGGAGCTACCTGTTCGAGCGCTACCTGCTTGGTGTGCGAGAAGCGGAAGCGCCCGACGTGACTCCGGCCGAACGCGTGTGGCTGCTGCTTTATGGGTTCGGCTCGACGGTCTACCGGATGATGGTGACGGTGTTCATCGCGCTGTTCATCGCCGGGCAGTTTTTCATCATCGGGGTGGTGCTGGCGCTATGGGCGATAACGGCCATGGTCGTGGTGCCGCTTGTCAAGGGGATCAACCATCTGACCAGCAGTCCACGCCTGCGCCGTCGCCGGATGCGGGCCTATCTGGCGACCGGCGGCATTGTCGGCACGCTGGTCGCAGTCCTCGGTTTCGTGCCGATCCCGTACCATACCCATGCGGAAGGCGTGGTCTGGCTGTCCGAACAGGCGATCGTCCGCGCCGGTGCCAGTGG
Source organism: Nitrosovibrio sp. Nv4 (assembly GCA_943330455.2). Classification (GTDB taxonomy): domain Bacteria; phylum Pseudomonadota; class Alphaproteobacteria; order Acetobacterales; family Acetobacteraceae; genus Rhodopila. Next base: position 6,919 of record CALQHT020000185.1, read on the forward strand.
GTTCTTGCAGGAATTCCTGGTCGAGCCTGGCTCTACCGTGTCGGAAGGGGAGCCGCTGACCCGGTTGGTGGAACCGGCCCTGATGTCGCAATGGCGGTTGAGCCAGGCCAAGGTCGCGGAATTGGAAGCGACCTACGCGGCCGAGGTCGGGGGAGATCGGTCCAAGGCGGCGGTGATCCGCCAAAAACTGAACCATGAGCGGACCAGTCTGGCAGCGATATCGGAACGCGTGTCCGACCTCGTCGGGAAGGCGAAGACCGCGGGTACGTTTATTGCCCCGAATATGGCTGACATGCCTGGGCGCTATTATCGCAAGGGCGAATTGCTGGGCTACGTGATCGGCCCGACGCCACCGGTGGTGCGTGTCGTTGTGCCTCAGGACGCCGGGGATCTGGTGCGGGTCGAGACGGACCATGTGCTGGTCAGGGTCTCTAACCGGACCCATGCCGTCTTCAAGGGCAGGATCGCGCGCGAAGTGCCGGCCGGGGAGGAGTATCTGCCGAGCAAGGCGCTGGCGACGGAGGGGGGCGGAGCGATTGCGACGGACCCGAGGGATTCCAAAGGCCCCAAGTCTTTGCAGCGGATGTTTCAGTTCGACGTGCTGCTCGATGGGGCCGCGCATTTCGATGTGTTTGGACAGCGGGTGCTGGTGCGGTTTGAGCACCAATGGATACCGCTCGCGTGGCAGTGGTATCGCAGTCTGAGGTTGCTGTTCCTGTCCCGGTTCAGTGTGTGATCCTGGGTGACGGTCCTACGGGGTTCTGGCATCTCGGGACGGGAGATGAATTTTTGCGGGACAAACACCATTCCTATCCGTGACGGCCGGGCTTGGGCAAGCGCTTGCAAACGTGGGTGTTTCCGCCATTGGGTGGCTGGCCGGGTCAAGCTTGGCCATGACGGATCGGGCGATCTCGGCACGCCCCACCTCATTCCAAGGAAGTGAATCTCCGTCCGTGAGCGGCACGCCAACTGTGTGAATGCGGTAGGGTAACCTGGATGGCGCCTTGCCCGGTCACCTCTTGGTTCACGCACCGACCATCACGAACAAGGGCCGCGTTCGGCGGATTTTTGTCCGCCGGCAGCAGCCCTTGTCCTCGATAGAGATTCCCGCGTGGGCTTGGCGGGAAGCCTCGGTTCAGGTCACCGGGGCGGGGGTAGCGTTGTAGTCCGCATCGGAGACGTGTTCGAACCACGCGGTTCCCTCGCCTTTGTCATTCAGCTCTGACATCGCGAGGTGGGAAAACAGTTTGCCCGGGGCGGAACCGTGCCAGTGGCGCACATCCGGCGGGATGACGACGGTGTCGCCGGCGCGGATTTCCTGCACCTGCTCCCCTTCGCGCTGCACGCGGCCGGCGCCGGACAGGCAGAACAAGGTCTGGCCGACCGGATGGCTGTGCCAGGCGGTGCGCGCGCCGGGGGTGAAGCTGACGACGGAGCCGCGCATGCGCGACGGCAAGGTGCCAACCACGACCTCATCGGAGAACACGGTCCCGGTGAAGTTGGCCGCGGGCGCGACATTGGTCTTGCGGTTGGCGGAACGGATGACCTTCATGGCGTTTTCCCTTTTGGGTATTGGCGATAGCGCGCAGTGTACGGGCCGGCGGCCGGATGGCAAGATATGCTTCGGTGGCAGTGATGTGTCCGGCCGGGTGGTCACCGGCGTGTTCGGTGGTTCAGGTGTGGTCGTGTTCGACGATGACCCGGCCGCGGGACCACCGGGAGACGACCCAGCCGACTCGGGGTCAGTCGGTGGGCAGCCCGGCTTCCGACCAGGCGACCATGCCGCCTCGCAGCACCACCACCTCGGTCACGCCCATGGAGCGCAAATGATGCGCGGCGGCGGAGGAGCGGCGGTCGGTATGGCACACCAGCACGATCGCACGGCCCGGATCGGTCACCTCCTGCGTGCGGTCGGCAAACTGGTCCAGCGGGATGTTGGTGGCGCCGGGAATGTGTCCGAGTGGCCCCGTGAACTCCGCCGGCCCGCGCACGTCGATGACCAGCGGGCCGTCCGGCGTGTCGATATGGGGGGTGAGGTCGGCCGTTTCGATCCAGCCCGGGTTGGTGCTGCCGGCGAACAGGCGGGAGAGGAAACTGGCCATTGGCGCCTCGGTTGATTGTGTTTGGCCTGGGCGGCGCGGGCCGGTTTGCTGGCCGGTAGCGCCCCCGTTGAGTGGAAACCCGCGGTAACCGGCCTGATTCAGGGCGGCATGCCTGTAAGGGGGAGGCCGGGTTTGCCGCTATGACGGTCCAGATTGGGCAAGAGATCTACGGGCACAACAGCCCGGACTACCTGACAGCGGGGGCCGGGTGTTGGGTTAGGAGGAACGCGAATCCCCACGCACCAGTAGGTTCGAATCTCCGTGGTTTTCATCACCCCGATAATTCAAGGCTCTTGCTCGCTGCTCTGGTGTAAGCGATGCGAACAATCCGTTAAGTGGACGACGCTCGCCGTACGCCATCTCAGGCTCAACGAGTGGGGTAGGCGCGGTTGTCACCCGGTGAAACCAGCTTCGGGCTGTGCTGAGTACGGTCTTCACGACCTAGGTCCTTATCAGGGGCTACGGTTGCAACACCCTATATAGTGCGCCGAAGATAGGGTTGCTCACCTTTCGGCGCTTCCAGGATGAAACCATATCCATCTTGATACAGCGCGGCAAGCCTGTCATTGATGGGCTGCAAGCGTAGCTCAGTTTTCCCGCGCGCTTGAGCGTAACAAGCAGCAGCTTCCAGGGCGATCAATATACGCCTGCCTGTCAAGGGGCAATCTGGTCTAGGGTCACCTTCGAAAAAGCGGAACACTAACGCACGCCCGGTGGTTAATCCGATACCCAAGCCCGCGAGGCGATCGCCAGGCGCCCAAATCACAATTTCGAACCTGTCGGGGTCCCTGTGCCGCTGGAAGATAGCGTCCCAGTCCCAGCTCCTATCAGGGGCGCGGACAAAGAGTACCCATTGATCGCGGTAGGCTTCCTGCGCTTTCCGGGTCCATCCGGTTAGGTAAAAATTGACGTCTAAAGCGGGTATTAAATTGGCAGCCGCAGTTCTGTGGGCCTCTAGGGCGTCGGTCTCATACCGTTGTTTTGCTCTGGCAAGTTCGCGAGACAAGAGGGCCTACTAGGGTATATTGCGTGGCGTCAATCGCTCGCACGGTCAGTTGCATGGAAAGGCAGACGCTTGCCTAGTGGCGACGCTGAAGTTTCTTATGAGCGGGGGCGATACGCAACAACTACTGTGGGGGTGGTACCATGTGACACCGAACGCCGCTGTGTCCATCTGAACACCCGGTCACCTGCGCTAATACGCGCTAAATCGTCGAAATCGGCTGGTCGGAGTGAGAGGATTCGAACCTCCGGCCCCTGCGTCCCGAACACAGTGCTCTACCAGGCTGAGCTACACTCCGGCCGAGGCGCGCATATAGCGGGGCGGCTCTGTCTCGGCAAGCTGGTTCTCAGACATTAACCGCGGCTCGACGGAGAACCGCGGGTTGCAACCAAAAAAAGTGGCGGCGCACGAGGCGCCGCCAAGTTTAGGGAGGAAACGTCCAAGAAAGGCAGTGCGCCTAGACGCGGCTGCCGAGACAGAGAGTGCTCTTCGCGGGTGCAGCATGCAAGCGGTTTTGCTGCATCGCAGCATTTTTTCTGTGATCGCTAACATATGTGGCAATTTTGCAACTGTCGTGGCGGCGGGACCCCCAGGCACCCCGGCCGCGCTTCGGTCACGCGGCAACCTCACCGGCTGATTGCCATGCGCCGCCCGCACAACGCCGCATCCTGCCGTCCCCGGGGAAACGCATCGGCCGCGGACGCCGTCCGGATCAACAACGCGGGGCTTGATCGGCCACCCTTGTCTCCAGCCGGCAGCGGCGAAGACCCTGGCCCATCAACCCGGCGGAGCGGCCTCGGCGGCTTTGGTTCGGCGAGCGTGCCAGGCTTCGATCAGTTGCAGCACCGTGGCGGCCGTTTCCTCGATCGAGCGCCTTGTCACGTCGATCACCGGCCAGCCATACCGCGTACATAACCGGCGAGCCCACAGCAGTTCGGCCTTGACCGCATCCTCATCGACGTAATCGGTGCTGTCCTGGCGCACCGGGCCGGTTTGGGCGCCTCCGCCGATCAGGCGCAGCCGATGGCGGCGGATATCGATCAGCGCTTCGGCCGCCAGGGTCAGGCCGATGACGGGACATTGCACGCCGGCAAGCCCCTCCGGTTCCGGCAGGTTCGGGACCAGGGGCACGTTGGCGGCCTTGATCCCCCGATTCGCGAGGTAGAAGCAGGTGGGAGTCTTGGAACTGCGCGACACCCCGACCAGGACCACATCGGCCTCCGCCAGACCGGGGTGAGCCTGCCCGTCGTCATGCTGCAGAACGTAGTGCATGGCGTCGATGCGCTGGAAATAATCGGCGTTCAGCACGTATTGCCGGCCGGGACGAGCCGTCGCCCGCTCCCCGATGCAGTCCTGCAACACGTCCAGCACCGGATCCAGCACGTTGACGATCCGCAGGTTCAGGCGAACGCAGGTGGTCTCCAGTTCGGTGCGCAAGGCGCGGTCCACCAGGGTGGAAAGCACGGGGCCGGGCTCGTGCTCGATGCCTTCCAGCACGCGATGAAGCTGGAACCGGGTGCGCACCAGGCTCCAGCGGTGGTGGATGATCTGGGCGTGCTCGAACTGCACGGTCGTGGCGCGCGCGATCGAGTTGAGGGTCTCGCCGGTGGCGTCGGAGACCAGGTGCAGGTTGATCCGGGGCGTGTCCATCGGCGCAGCATAACCGGAATTGGGAGATTGGGACATCGCCGGTCGATCGGGTGGTGGAGAGAAAGTCTTGGGGCTCTGCCCCAAACCCCGCGAGGGCTTTGCCCTTCGAACCCACCAGGGGCTGCGGCCCCTGGACCGCGATTCATTGGGTCAGGGGGGAAAAGGGGCCGACCATGTTGTTTCAACGTCCGTGTTGGCCCCCTTTCCTCCCAGACCCAATAAACGGCATCCAAGGCCCAGCCTTGGTGGGGGTCGAGGGGGCAACGCCCCTCGCGGGGTTCGGGGCGGAGCCCCAACGCTTCCTCTCCCTCTCCCCAGCGTGGACGCAACCCGTCCGCTCGGCTATTCAGCGTCGCCATGCGGGGTGAAACCACGATTCCAGCGAGAGCGCGGTCCTAGCAGCCTGTCGGACTTACGCCCACCGGAGGCTCATGTTAGAATCGTAACGTCGATTCGCTCCCTCCCCGGATGCCGCCAATGAGCAACTTCCGCCCCACCGATCGCCTAACC
>CALQHT020000186.1 GCA_943330455.2 Nitrosovibrio sp. Nv4
AGATGGGTCGGCCGTGACGCCACCTCCGGGCCGATATGAAGCCAGTCAGGACGTGATCGGGGCGCCGCCGGCGGTCTGATGACCGCGCCGGCGCAGCCGAACAGCCGTCGTTATTGATCGAAAATCCCGAGTCCGACAGGCTGCTAGCCGAAATTTCTCATAGGCTCGGCCCATTCGGGGATCTTGGGTGGACGATAACCGCTGTTCCATGCGGAGCACAATATCAGCGGTCCGATGCCTGTGCCGTGTGCGCGCGACCGGCGATGTGTTCGCCGTTCCGCCACCTATTCCGCTTTCTCAACCGCCATCGGGACGCCTGTCTCCGACTGACAACCGGGTCAGCCAGCCACGACACCGCCCTTCAATATCGTTCCAGCGGCAACGGACGCAACGCCGTGATGGCGCCGACGATTTGCTGGAACAACCCGCGCGAGATCATAATCGGCCATATGGAACTGGATCGAGCGACCGTGCCGAACGATCCTGGCGCCGGTACGCAGCGATATGGTCCACGCCGTCTTTGGTTCAGATCATGTCGGCGCGGGCGCGGTCGAAGCAAGGCACTGAACCGGGGCAATCCCGCTGATCGCGACCCGGCGCGTCACAGGCGCTGACCCAGACCGAAAACGGCCAATGGAGGCTTCCCCCATGATACGCGTCGTCGGAATCGATCATCTTTCAGTCAGGGTAAGCGACTATGAGAGGTCGAAGGAATTTTATCGCCGTTTGTTCACGTTCCTCGGTTTCACGCTGTCCGATGAATACGAAGACGCGATCGGCTGGACCAATGGGAAAACGCGTTTCTGGATCGGGCCCGCCGGCAACAAAGGACGCGCGCGGAAATACTGCGCGGGGGACGTCGGATTCCACCATTACGCTTTCCAGCTGCGCAGCCGGAAAGATGTGGACGCGTTGCAGAAGTTCCTCGCCGAGGAACTCAAAGCCACGATCGTCGACCCCGCCTACGAGTACTACGATGACTATTATGCGGTCTTCTTCCTCGACCCTGACGGCATGAAGCTGGAGGGGATGAAATATGGGGAACGTCAGGCTCGGGCCATGCGCGCAAAAAAGCGTGCCGCCAAACGGACCTCATAGCGAGCGGCGCATAGGTGTCGGGCCGTTGTGTGGAATCGCCGTCGCCTGCGGCGAACCGTCGCACGGATTACCAACGACATCGCTCCTGATCGCCGGCTCGAACGGAGGTATCTCCGCTTCGGTATGGACAGGACACCTGCTCCGCGCTGAGATGCCCGCCTGGCCGACGCACTGGCCTGGTGACATCGCCGGACAAGACCACCTGCCCCATGACGATCGATAACAACGCCGAACCGGCGAACGGACGAAGGGAGGAAGAAATGCGTGCCTTTCTCGGTTTCTGGAGCGTCCTTCTGCTGCTATGTACCGGCACCGCCTCGGCGCAACAGCATGGCGGTGTGTTGCGGATCGCCCATCGGGACAGCCCGGGGAGCCTTTCGATCCACGAGGAAGCCACCAACTCAGTCGTGACGGTGATGATGGCTGTTTACAACAACCTGATCGTCTTCGACCAGCACGTAAAGCAGAACAGCCTGGACACCATCCGGCCTGACCTCGCCGAATCGTGGGGATGGAGCGCGGATCAGACGGCACTGACCTTCAAACTTCGGGACAGCGTGAGATGGCATGACGGCAAGCCATTCACCTCGGCGGACGTGAAATGCACATTCGATCTGTTGCTGGGCAAGGCCACGGACAAGTTCCGCGTGAATATACGCGCCGGCTGGTACACCAATCTTACCGATGTGACCACGTCGGGGAACCTCGAAGTCACGTTCCATCTGAAACGACCTCAACCGTCGATTCTGGCGCTGCTGGCTTCGGGCTACACCCCGATTTATCCCTGCCATGTGCCGGCGGCCGTGCAGCGCACCAATCCGATTGGCACCGGTCCGTTCAAATTCGTCGAGTTCAGGAGAAACGAATCCATCCGGCTTGAGCGCAACCCGGATTATTGGAGAAAAGGGCGCCCGTATCTGGACGCGATTGAATACGCTATCATTACTAATCGCGCGACGGCGATCTTGTCCTTCGTGTCCGGCCGGGTCGACATGACGTTTCCATATGACATGTCCATACCCTTGGTGCGGGACGTAATGGCGCAGGCTCCGACTGGGATTTGCGAGGTCACGACGATGAATGGGACCACCAACCTGCTGGTCAACCGCGACGCCCCGCCGTTCAATGATCCGGAAATCAGGCGCGCCACGGCCCTGACCCTCGATCGCAAGGTCTTCATCGATATCCTGTCCGAGGGCCAGAGCAGCATGGGCGGGGCGATGCTTCCGCCACCAGAAGGCGTCTGGGGTATGCCGAGGGAGATCATGCTGACTATCCCAGGCTATGGGCCCGACATCGTGAAGAACCGCGCCGAGGCAAGGGCGATCATGGCCAGGCTGGGTTACGGCCCGGACAAACGGATCCCGATCAAAGTCGCGACACGGAATATCAGTGCGTATCGCGATGCGGCGGTGATTCTGATCGACCAGCTCAGGGAAATCTATATCGACGCACAATTGGAGGTCGTGGAGACCGCCGTCTGGTTCACGAAACTGGCGCGCAAGGACTACTCGCTCGGCATGAATGTGACCGGCAGTGGTGTTGACGACCCGGATCAGCAGTTTTTTGAGAATTACGACTGCGGGTCGAAACGGAACTATTCGGAATACTGCAATCCGGCGCTGGAGACTCTCGTCTCGGCGCAATCGGCCGAGCTCGATCTCGGGAAGCGCAGAACGATAGTCTGGGAGATTGACCGTACCCTCCAGGAAGACCTCGCGCGGCCAATTATCATGCACAACCGCGGTGCCACGTGCCGGTCACCCAAGATCCACGATCTGACCATCATCGTGAACAGTGTCTACAACGGCTGGCGGTTCGACGATGTCTGGCTGGAGAAGTGACAGCCCGCTGGGCGGGCGCCGTTCTTCGCGCTTGTATGAGCGCCTGCTCGGTAGCGGCAAATACCGCTCGATCGGCGAGATGGCGGCGGCGGCGGAGAAACCAGACCGGGGCTACCTCGGGCAGTTGCTCCAACTCACCCTGCTGGCACCCGACCTCATTCAGGCGATCATGGACGGGCGGGAACCGGCCGGGGTGACGATGACGGTCTTGATGGACACGTTTCCAGTGGACTGGAGGAACAGCGCGCCGTCCTGGCGGGCGCATAATCCTCGGTCATCGGGAAATGACCGGTGCCAGGCATGGGACCCCCAGCGGTTTGACAACCGGCCTCGCGGCGTTCCTGATCAGCGGAAAATGGGAGGCAGGCATCATGTCCATCACGATCACGCCGTTGCGGCATGAATTCGCGGGCGAGGTCAGCGGCATCGACTGCACCCGGCCGCTGAACGCGGAAGCGGTGCGGGCGATCCGGGATGGCATGGATCGTTACGCCGTGCTGGTGTTCCACGACCAGAAACTGACCGACGAGCAGCAACTCGCGTTCACCCTGAATTTCGGCGTGATCGAGCCCGGTTTCGGCAACAACCGCGTCCATTTCCGCACCGAGCGTGAAGCACGCACGTTGGGCAAGAGCATCGGCGACTTCTCCAACCTCGATCCGATCGGGAAACCATTGGCCCCGGACAGCCGCGCCCATATGTTCAAGCTGGCCGATCGGCTTTGGCATTCCGATAGCTCGTTCAAGGCGATCCCGGCGGCGTGGTCGATCCTGTCGGGCCGCGCCATCCCGTCCTGGGGCGGTAACACCGAGTTCGCCGACATGCGCGCCGCCTACGACGCACTGGACGAGCGGACCCAGGCACACATCGAGGACTTGGTTTGCCGTCATTCAAATATCTACTCGCGGGAGAAGATTGGGTTCGCCGATCTCAGCGACAATGAACGCGCGGACTTCCGCCCCGTGCGTCAACGTCTGGTGCGCCGCCATCCGAACACCGGCCGCAAGTCATTGTTCCTGTCTTCGCATGCTGGGCTGGTCGAAGGCCTCAGTGTCCCCGAGGGCCGTATGCTGTTGCTGGACCTCACCGAATTGGCTACGCGGGAGCGTTTCGTTTATTCTCACACGTGGCGATTGCATGATCTCGTGATCTGGGACAATCAGGCGACCATGCACCGCGGCCGCCCGCACGATCCGGATGAGGCGCGTGACATTCGCCAGACCCGTCTCGCGGGTCCGGCGGAGACGATCGAACAGGCCGCCTGAGCGTTGCAAGCGCGCGCATCATACGGCAACGCCGGACCAGAGAACCCCGTCCCTCAAACCAACGGGGTGAACAGGATATACGCCGCGGGCAGGTTGCCCGTCTCGATTGCCCCATCCAGGCGCAGCGCGTCGCGGGTGGTCAGGTCCACCAGGAAGGCGACCGTGCCCGTGGGTTGAACCGGCAAATTCGTTGGCCGGGTCAGGATTCGCACGTCATGGCACCACCGGCCTTGCGTGGTGATGGCATTCAGCACCAGGCACGGCCCGAGAATGCGACAATGCGCCGGCCAACCACCATCGAAACGACTGGGCACGTACGGCGACCGCACCGGCAGAGCGGGATGCGGCGGCGGGAAATCGAGCGTGAAGCCCGGCCCGTCCAGCAGGGTGATAGTGCGGTCCTGCCCGCTGAGATCAGAGAACGGTGCATCGGTGTCGAGCCACGCGAAGCCCACCATCCAGCCTGGGCCAGAGTCGATATCAGCCTTGCGCCCGGCGCCATTCACCCAGCGCGACAGGTGGCGCGTGGCAAAGGTGATTGGTTCATGCGGCATGCTGCTGCCTTTCATGCTCAACGCGGGCGAAACGATACCGTACGGTTCGGCCACAGCCGGCGTGCGCCCGCAAGGGTGTGGCACCGGCAACAACAGCCATACCGTCGGGCAGAGCCGTCGCCACCCATGTCCTGACATGGTAACCGGCACCCACCAGCGCCCGGACCGGCCGTGGACCGATAGACGCCTACTGCGCCGTCATGCCGCCATCGATGACCAGTTCCGAGCCGGTGACCCAAGATGATTCGTCCGATGCTAGGAACAGCACCCCATTGGCAATATCCTCGGCGGTGCCGAGCCGACCCATCGGCGTGCGGTCGAGCAGTTGTTGGCGGACGCCGGGATCGTTGAAGCGCCTGGCGGTCAGCGGCGTATCGGCGTAGCCCGGATGCACCGAGTTGATTCGGATATTCTCCTTGGCATATTGCAGCGCCGCCGACTTGGTGAAGGTCGTGATGACGCCCTTGGCGGCCGAGTAGGCGGGTGAGGTGGGGCTGCCGACGATGCCCATCTCCAAGGACGTGTTGATGATCGATCCACCACCGCCCTTGCGCATGGCCGGGATCGCCTTGCGGGTGCCCAGGAAAACTCCCCTGGCGTGCACGCCAAGCTCACGGTCCCAGATTTCCACCGTGATGTCCTCGACCCGGCCGGGAAAGGAGACACCGGCATTGTTGAACAGGACATCCAACCGCCCGTGCTCGGCCATCACCGCGTCGACGACCTGGGCCCAGTTCTGTTCCGATGTTACGTCGAGATGCAGGTAACGCGCGTCATGGCCATCGGCGCGCAGGGCTGCGGCCCGTTCACCGAGGTCGTCGCGGATGTCGGTTAGGACGACCTTAGCGCCCTCGCGCACGAACAGATGCACTGCCGCGCCGCCGAAGCCCATCATCTCCCCCTTGATCGCCGCCGCCGCACCGGTCAGCAGCGCTACCTTGCCCTTCAGTCGTATTTCTTCCTCCCATCGCATCGTCGATCGCCGCATGATGCGACATGTCGCAGCCGGCCTCCATGCCGCGCCGCGCTCCGGCTTGCTCCTGCACCCCGGTTCGGGCGTGATGTGCGTCCTTGATCATCCACCACGACGTTATCGGAATCTCTTGCCATGTCAGGATTGATGGATCGCTTTCCGCCCGCGCCAGATGGCCAGGTGACCCTTGCCAATTGGCGGGTGAGTCCGTTCAACCAATGGGGCTTTCAACATGTGCGCGAGATCGTGCCCTCGGCGGACATCGCGAATGATCCCGACGATCTCTGGCGTTTGCCGCCCGTCGATGCCGATCTCAAAGCCCTGGCCATCGATGACGGGCAAGGCGGATACATTGGCCTCGATGCGTTCCTGACCCGCACGCGAACGGACGCGTTCGTGCTGGTCCATCGCGGGCGGGTGCTGTGCGAGCGTTACGCGAATGGCATGGGCCCAACCACGCCGCACATTCTGATGTCGGTCTCGAAATCCATGCTGGGCCTGCTGGCGGGCATCCTGGCGGCGAACGGTGTGCTCGATCTCGACGCGTCAGCCGAACAATGCGTGCCCGAATTGCGAGACAGCGCGTTCCAGGGCGCCGTGGTCCGCCAGTTGCTGGACATGCGCGTCGGCCTCGACTTCGATGAGGATTACCTCGCCACCTCCGGCCCGATCGTCCAATACCGCAAGGCGACCAACTGGAACCCGCTGGATCCCGGTGAGACCGCCACCGACCTGCGTTCCTTCCTGCCAACCCTCGACGTGAGAAGCGGACCGCATGGCGGTGCCTTCAACTATGTCTCGCCCTGTACCGACCTGCTTGGTTGGATCATCGAGCGTGCATCGGGCCGGCGTTTCGCCGATCTGTTCTCCGAGCTGTTGTGGACACGGCTGGGGGCGGCGCGGCCGTGCTATATCACGGTCGATCGACTGGGCGCGCCGCGCTGCGCCGGCGGCATGTGCATGACGGCGATGGATCTGGCCCGCGTTGGCCAGCTGCTGGCCGCGGGCGGCCGGCGTGGCGATCGCCAGATCGTTCCTCAGGCATGGATCGACGACATCATGACCGCGGGCGATCCGGATGCCTGGCTGGCGGGGCCGTTCGTTTCCTACTTCCCCGGCCGGCCGATGCATTACCGCGCGAAATGGTACGTCGAGCGTGGCACGGAGCCGGTATTGTCCGGCTTCGGCATCCACGGTCAGCATTTGTTCGTCGATCCCGCGCGGCGGATCGTGGTGGCAAAATTCTCCTCCCAGGCCCTGCCGCTGGACGGCGACGCCATTCGCATGACCTATCGGGCGATCGACGCGATACGGGCCCTGCTGGCCGGGGATTGAACGAAACCCTCGTACCGGAGTGCCGATCGACCTGAGCCGCGCATGCGCCCGGCTGGCGCGATCCTATGCGGCGGCGATCGTCTGCGCCCAGGTCTGGCGCAGCCATTTGGCGCAGGCGACATTCTGTTCAAAGATCGAGTACTTCGCCCCGCCGCCATAGTCTGGATTGGGGATGAATTCCGTGCTGATCTGACGCAGCGGACTGTTCGGATTAGTCGCGTGATGACGCATCAACTGGCGCATCACCATCTTCCACGGCTCCAGTTTCGCCTCGTCCCAGTCGGCGTGCCACTGGCCCGGTTCTGGCCTGAAGAACGGATACTGGATACCGCGCCCGGGCCGCCCGTTCGGATGGTTCATCCACGCATTCTTCGGCCCGCCCGGCGTGGCGGCGCGGGCGTGGCAATGGCGGATCCAGTTGCGTTCGATCCAGATGCCGCAGACGTGGTTTGGCTTTTGCGGGTCCAGTTGCAGCGTTCCGGCGTCGATCTCGGCGCGCATATTCTGCACAGCCTGTTCTTCGGGATTGTCGATCTTGAAGATGATGTGAGAACAATCCAGGGTCATGTAGTACGGTATGCCGCGCGCCTCCACCATTTCCGCCACGCGCTGGATGCGGCCGTAATGTTCGGACCACATGTTCACATGCACCTCGAAACAGGCATCGATGCCCAGTTTCTGGCCGATGTCGTAGGCGTGCAGATAGGTATCCACCACCTGCTGGTCGCTCACCGGCTTTCCCGCCGCGTCGAACGTGCCGATTTGCACGTTATGCACGATCGCGCCGAGTTCAGCACCGACGCGAAGATGCCATTCCAGCAGCGGCTCATCGCGGCCCAGAGCATAGAAGAAGCCGCCGCCGCGAATGGGCAGGGCGTTGTCCACGCTGCACTTCTTGTAGAGATCCAGTTCTCCCGGCAGCGGCGTGCGGTCGAAATAGTCGAACACGCCGGCTTCCTTCACCATGCGGAAGCGCAGCGGCACGTCAAACGGGTCCGTGCCGGTATGAGTGGCGCCGCTGCCGGTGCAGCCGATGGGCAGGTCTTTGGGCATCCGCGTGTTCCTCACCTGAGCCTTGTAGGAACGCACAATGCCCGTCGCGCTCGATCGTCGACAAGTCAGGGGGTTGAAATCGTGAACCTCGGGAGCAACGGCAAGACAGCAATCATTTGCACGTCCAGCAAAGGGCCTGGACAACCTGGACTCCCGATCAAAACCTCGGCCGCCTCGGCGGCGGGTTATCTGAACTATGAATCGGCGGTCTCGGCTCGCTGTCGCATGGTGCTCACCGATGTTTGCCGTGCCGCCGACGGTTTCCCGTGGATCGATTGGGCACCGCTGAGGAGATCGCCGATGTCATCCTCTTCACTGCCTCGCCCCGCGCCCATTGGATCAACGGCCGGAACATCGCGGTTGATGGTCTGGAGCAACCCTATCCGCCACTCGACCGCCGCCCATTCTGATCTCAGCGTACGGGACACCGATCATCTTTATGATGTCCGGCGGCAGAGAATGTTGTGCTCAGAGGCCCTTTGGAGGGCGATCGAACCACCAAATCGCGAGGGGGCGCCCGAAGGGGAAATTCAGTTATATCAGATGGATAGACCTTGTAGACTAAATCGACCAACTCCCAAGCCTGCAGAGAGAGACCGCCATTCGGAGAGAGAACCGGGCGGTCGTTCCGGGTACGCAGTATCAAGGTCCAGGCGCAAAACTGCGCAGAACCTCGGCTTTTTCGCCCCAGCCAAAAATCGGAGAGACAGGTTGGGAAGGAACCGACTGGAGCGGGCGAAGGGATTCGAACCCTCGACCCCAACCTTGGCAAGTGCGGCCTGACCGTTTGCCGGGGTTCGCCAAGGTTCATGAAACCAAGCACCTTCAATGGTTTAGGGTCGGTACCGTTCGCCATGGTTCGCGCCAAATCCGGGGCAACCACCCAAATCTGGCACCCTATCTGGCCCCTGGAGCAAGGTCGGGTCCGCGCGGTCACAACATTGCTCTGGCTATCAGAGCGGCCTGTGAGTCCATCGACTGAGCAAAAAGGCGGAGCAACCCCGGGGGCGTAGCCGAAGATGCAACCGGGAGAGGCCGATCTCGCATTTCAATCCCATCCGCTATGCCACTCCCTCTTTCCCTAACCCATCTTTAGCGTTTTTTCCGCCACATACCGTAACGATTACGGAAAAACCCTGATATACAGTCGACCGTCCCTGGAATCTTCAATGTAGTGCCATAATTATATTAGAGCCCCTTGACGCCACGCGCCGCCACGCTCACCTTCCCTACCATGTTCATCCGAAAAACCACAACCCGGAAGAAATCCACCAACGAAGCCTATTTCACGTTCCGTCTCGTCGCCTCCGAGCGCACCGGCGATCAGGTCCGCCAGATCACCTTGCTCAACCTCGGCCGCCATTTCGACCTGCCGCAACCCCCCTCACGGCCAAAAGAGGACATTCTAATTTTGCGCGGAGGGGACATTCCTATTTGGGGCTAACAGGTGACGGATTTCAGTTTCTGTCACGGCTGATCCGATGTATCCTACGGTGAGATTTGCAGAGTGTTGGAGTCACAGTGACCGCCGCCGATACGCTAACGAAGACGATGACACCGCGAAGCGCGGTGCTGGTGCAGGGAACGCCGGCCTCCGGCACATCGATCTTGTCCTGCGTCATGTCCCTGATTGCGCAGGAGCAGTTCGAGGATCCGAAGGAATACACGGATGACCCGTTTCCGCATCTGGGCCAGAGTTCCGCCGTCACCGGGCTTAACCGGCGTATTTTGCAGGAACTCGGCTCGGGTTGGGGCAGGCCCGGGCTGTTCTATGCCCAGGGCAAGGGCGTGGCCGAAAGCGCGCCGCTGATCCGCGCGATGACCCGGGACCGATATCTGGAACTGGCGCTTGGCGTGCTGCGGACCGGTTCCGCGCGCGGGGAACTGCTGATCCTGCAGGACCCCAGCCTTTGCCTGTTGCACGACCTGTGGGACACGGCCTTGCGGGCGACGGGCCATGATATTCGTACCGTGCACGTGTTCCGCCACCCGCTGGAGGTCGCCGCGTCGCTGCACGCAGGGCACAATTTCCCGAACACCAAGTCGCTGCAATTGTGGGTCCAGTACAACCTCGCGAGCCTGTCCACACTGCCGGATCATCCCGCACCCATCGTGATTTCGTCCCGCGATGTAATGCAGCCCGATGAGGCATTTGTGGCATCGCTGAGGGCGAATCTTTCGATCCGTGACCCGCTGCTGTTGGATACGGCCGTCGTGTCGGAATGGAAGCGGCTGACGGATGAAGCGGCGGTTGAGCCGGTGGTGGCAGATCGGGTGGTGCAGCGCTCACCGGTCATACCGTCCCTGGTGAAACGTTTGCACGCGCTCCTGACCGAGTGGGAGACCCGTAGCGCGCCGGATCGGGCACGGGAGCTTGGGGACCTCAACGGGTCGTTTGAGGATCAGTCGCTGTTCGCCGGCAACCTGGTACAGATCAAGCTGCCGGAGGCGGTGCCTGTGAGTGCGCCTGCAGTCGCGCAAAACGTCGATGAGCCCCGCAAACTGCTTCTGCACTACCATCTCTTCAAGAACGCCGGCACGTCGGTGGACGCGATTCTGCGGCGGAATTTCGGCGATCGGTGGGTGAACGTCGAGTTTCCGCCGCCAGCGAAAGCCAACCATCAGGAGGCGATCCGAACGCTGATCCTGGACAATCCGCGGCTTTGCGCGATTTCCTCGCACACCTTGATGTTGCCGGTGCCGCGGATCGACGGGTTCGAGATTCTTCCGATCCTGTTCGTGCGCCATCCGTTGGACCGGATGAAATCCGCCTATGAGTTCGAGCGTCGGCAGGACGGGATGACAGTGGCGGCGCGCATCGCGCGGGACACGGATTTTGCCGGTTATCTGAAAACACGCCTGGGAAATCCCGGGGATCGGTTCTGTCGGAACTTCCAGGTCAATCGGCTTGCGATGGCGGTTCCCGGGGCGGAACCGGAGTTGGACCGTGCGTTGGCCGCGGTCGATCAACTGCCATTTGTCGGACTGGTCGAGGAATTCGCTGCCTCAGCAACCACGCTCCAGCACTTCGCTCGGGCTATGTTTCCCGACTTTGCAAGCTTCGAGGCCTGGGAAAACTCCACGAAAGCGCGGCATCGGACATTGGATGAGCGGCTGGACGAGATTCGGATAGAGCTGGGCGATGTCGATTTCGCGGACGTGTTGGAGGCGAATGCCGGCGATCTGGTGTTGTGGGAGCGGGTGCGTGAGGCATCCGCGCGCCAGGCCGGCAATGCCGACCACGCGGATTTGCGGTCGGAGAGCGAGGCGTCGGTTGAGTTTGGTACCTGAATGCTGTGACTTAGGCGACGCCCAAGTATGACCGCTTCAAGTCGGAACGGTTGGGGAGATCGTATAATTCCACTCCGGATGGAATATGTCTCCCTTGATATTGAGTGCGGTCATCTCGGCATCGCTGACCTTGATACCCTTCGGATAACTCCGCGTGTCGAGTTCGCAGCGCACCGTGAGGCCCTTGTTAGTCGTCGTTGCGGCGATCAGTTCGACGATCGCCATGCGGCTGGTCAGTGGTCTGCCTCTCCAGTTCTGCGTGATATGGCAGAACAGACGATGCTCGATCTTGTTCCATTTCGAGGTCCCTGGCGGATAATGGCAGACCTGAAGGGTCAGGCCGGTTTCATCCGCCAGTTTCTGTAGTTCGATCTTGAACAACCGCACACGCGAGCCGTTGGAACCCCCGCCGTCGGCGGTGATCATCACCTGCTTCATCTCCGGATACCGCTCGCGGCCCATAAGATCCAACCAGCGGCGAACCGAATTGACAGAGAATTGTGCGGTATCACTGTCGATACCGACACTGACGCAACCGGCGTTTGCCGAGATGTCGTAGACTCCATAAGGAATAGCCTTACCGAGTTCCTTGTCCACGAAGTCATGGACGTTGACTTTGTCGGGACAGCCTTCCGGGCGATAGTCGCTGCCACCGTTCTTGAAGGAACCGACCAACTCCTTCTTTTTCGTATCAATTGAAATCACTGGCTGACCCGCTGCTTGCATGGCAATTGCTGCCGCGTTGATGTGTTCGAACTGTGCGTC
>CALQHT020000187.1 GCA_943330455.2 Nitrosovibrio sp. Nv4
CAGCCTGGTCCAGGCCGCGAAGGCAAAGGCGCGCGGATATCGATCAACCCGTAACCTCAAAGCCATGGTCTATCTCATCGCCGGAAAGCTCGACCTCAGGCTGCCAGTATGAAATCGTTACCACCCACTCCAAACAGCGAGGAGCCGAAGATTTCCACGAAGCCGCGCTTGCCTTCAAGGAGAAGCGGAAGCCGCGGGCGTTCAAGGGTCGTTAATTTACTGTCGGTCTGGCAGTCCCTCGTGGCTCCCAACAGCCACGAGGGACATACCATGATCGAATATAGTCGCCGGGTTTATCCCTTGGCTGACCGCTTCCCCATGGCCTTACGGCCTGCTTTCTTCATGGGTGCACTACGGCTTTTGCCGAGTCCCATTTCCTTGGCAAGAGCCGAGCGGGTGGCGGCATAGTTGGGCGCGACCATCGGATAGCTGCCGGGCAGGCTCCACTTCACGCGGTATTCGTCGACCGTGAGGTTATGTTCGGTCATCAGATGCCGCTTCAGCATGGTCATCTGCTTCCCGCATTCCAGGCACACCATGTATTCGGCGAACACCGATTTCGTGGTTGGAACGGCCGGCTTCTGCGCTTCCGGCGCGGCGACGACTTCGCCCACGCTTACCAGCGTCTTGTAAACCTCCCGAATGAGGGACGGTAAGTCCTCGACCGAGACCGCGTTCTTGGTAACATGCGCGCTCACGATCTGAGCCGTAAGGCCCAACACATCATCTGCCATATATTGCTTTCCTGCAACCCAGTCCAGGTAACCTAGACCATCAATTCCTGTATTGCTATAGGCTTATCGCACCATTTGAAAGTGAATTCGACTTGGTGTCCGTTGGGGGACATAATCGGCGACCACGGACGGCCCGAAAAGCGTTACGGACTCCTCTTCGGAAGAGCACAAAATCCCAGGAACGCGCGCACACTTACTAAGTTTCCCGCCAGTCGCTATGATAGCCAGCATAGCCGCCAATGGTGTCGGGGGGATTTCATGGAACTCGGGTTGAACGGAAAGGTCGCGCTGATCACAGGTGCCAGTCGTGGCATCGGCGCGGCAATCGCGGCCGAATTCGCGCGGGAGGGAATCCATGTCTGCCTGGTCGCGCGAGACCTGACAAAACTGCAAGAGGTCGCGTCCGGAATCACCAATACAGCCGCCGTCCGCACCGCTGTTCATGCCGCCGACCTGACGAAGCCGGAGGCCGCGATTGCCGCGGTTGAAGCCGCAATCGCGGCTTTTGGCCGGCTGGACATTTTGGTCAACAACGCGGGCGCGACGAAACGGGCCGATTTTTTCGAGCTCTCGGAAGAAGACTGGCAGGATGGATTCGCACTGAAATTCCACGGCTATGTGCGGCTGACCCGCGCTGCCTGGCCGCATCTGCGCCAGTCAAAAGGCTCGATCATCAATATCGTCGGCATCGGGGCGCGCGCCGGGTCCGCCGAATTCACCATCGGCGGCTCTGTGAATGTTGCATTGCTGAATTTCACCAAGGCCATTGCTGATATCGGTGTGAAACAGGGCGTGCGCGTCAATGCCATCAACCCCGGACTGATCGAAACCGATCGGTTCAGCCGCAATGTGGAACGCACGATGCGCGAACGGTCATGCAACCGCGAAGATGCACTGACCTATCTGTTGTCCTCCCACGGCACGACGCGAGTCGGCAGACCCGATGAAATCGGCGCTCTGGCGGCTTTTCTGGCCTCGGAAAAGGCTGATTTCATTCAAGGCTCGATCATCGATATCGACGGCGGCGCGACACGTTCGTTGTAAATGAAAGGAACCGCCATGACTTATGCTCCCAATGAGGTTACCGCGTGCCTCGCGGACTATGTCGTATCCAGCCGCTCGGCCGATGTGCCGGATGCGGTCCGGCAAGAAGCTTTGCGCTCCTTCTTCAACATCGTCGGCTGCACCGTCGGTGGCGCGCGCCACGCGGGAATCGATCTTGTGGAAAAAGCCGTTGGGCCATTCGCCGGACCACCGCAGGCAACCTTGTTCGGACGCGGCCGGCGCGCCGACATCCTGCATGCCACCCTGGTCAATTGTCTCGCGTCGAGTATCTACAGCTTCGATGACACCCACGAACAGGCGGTGGTGCATCCGGCCGGCCCGGTCGCGGCGGCTGTATTGGCACTCGCGGAACTGCGTCCGGCCAGCGGTCGCGACCTTCTGCACGCGTTCATGTTGGGCGTGGAGCTGGAATGTCGCCTATGCAAGGCGCTGACCATACCTCCCGCAAAAGGCACCATGGCCTGGTCGGGCACCGGGATTACCGGTGGATTCGGCGCCGTGGTGGCAGCCGGCAAACTGCTGAACCTCGATGTCGCGACCATGCGCCAGGCGATGGGAATCGCTCTGTCCCAGGCCGCCGGGTTTCGTGCCATGCACGGCACGATGGTCACCCCCATGATGCCCGCCCATGCCGCGCAAACCGGCCTGCGAGCAGCCATGTTGGCGGAACACGGCTTCACCGCGTCGCAGACCGGGCTGGAAGGGCATTTCGGCTTCCTCTCGGTCTTCTGCGACACCCCGGACAACGATGCGCTGACCGGGGATCTCGGCCGGCGGTTCGAAATCCTGCGCAATACTTACAAACCCTATCCGTGCGGCATCGTCATCCATCCCATCATCGATGCGTGCCTTCAGTTGCGACAGGAACGGTCGATCAACGCCGAAGAGATTTCATCGGTTTCGATCGAGGCATCACCAGGCGCGATGACCCTGTGCAATCGGCCCAACCCAAAGGATGAGATGCAGGCCCATGTCAGCCTGCACCATTGGACCGCCGTCGCCTTCATCCGCGGCACCGCGCGCATCCAGGACATGGATACCGAAACCGCGGTCAAGGACCCGGCGTTGATGGCGTTCCAGAGCAAGGTGGAAGCCACGCTCAATCCCGCCTTTGGCGCCGATTCCACGCAAGTCACGGTCACGATGACCGATGGCAGGCGCCATGTCTGCAAGATCGAGCATGGGATCGGCAGCGCCGCGCGGCCCATGACGAACGCCCAGTTGGAACGGAAATTCATCGATCTGGCGGAACCGGTGATCGGCCAGGCCAGAACGCGGGAGTTGGTCGGCAAATCCTGGGACGTGGAAGCACTGGTCGATGCGGGGGACCTCGCCCGGGCCGCCGCCTGAGGCGAAGTCTCAGACGCCATCTCGCAGGGTCGATGGTGGAAACCCCATCGTCCTGCGAAACGCCGCGGAAAAGGCGCTGACGCTGCGATAGCCGTTCCGTTCCGCGATCAGACGCACCGGCTCCCCGTTCACCAGGGCTTCCAGGGCGTTGTGGAACCGCACCCGCTGCCGCCAGACGGAGAAGGTCAGGCCCAACTCCCGCTCAAACAAGCGCGCCAGGGTGCGAGGCGAGGCGCCAGCCAGATCGGCCCAGGCATCGAGCCCGGACGGAAGCGTCGGATCGGCCAGCAACGCCGCACAGACCCGGCGCAGACGCGGATCGCGCGGCATGGGGAGCACGAGGGGCAGGGGGCGGGCGGTCGCGATCTCGGACAGGATCAGGGTGGCGATCGCCCCGCCCCGGCCGGCCTCGTCATACAGCACGGGTTCGGCGATCAAGGCCAGGATCAGCGCGCGCAACAGGTCCGACACCTCCAGCACCGTTGACGCCCCGGGCAGCCGGTCCGACACGTCGCCGACCAGATAGATGGTCCGCATGGCCACCTCGCCCCGGATGTCGATCGCGTGGGTGACATGTGCCGGTATGTAGACCGCGCGATCCGGCGGCACGATCCAGGCCTCCCGCCCGGTATGCACCCGCATCGTGCCCGACACCGAATACAGCAACTGGTCGCGGGTATGGGAATGCGCCGCGATATGGAAGCCGTGCGGAAAGTCCTTCGCCATGGCCGCCACGGGGCGTGGCACGGCCTGGTAGTCCAACGGGTCGGTGCTGCGAGGCGCTGACATGTCGTTCATGGCTCACCGGAATGGCGGTTGCTCGACATTTCTTGGCAGGACAGCGCATCCTTGCCAACCCTAGGATGGCCATCAGAACCGTCGGGGAGACGCACAATGAACCGCGATCGCATGCATTTCCTGCTGCTGAATGTCGGCCATTTCCTGGACCATCTGTTTACCCTGGTCTTCGCCACCGTCGCGGCCCTGGCCCTCACGCGCGAATGGGGCCTCAGTTATGGCCAGTTGCTGGCCTACGCGACCCCCGGGTTCCTCGCCTTTGGCCTGTTCTCCCTGCCCGCCGGCTGGCTGGCGGACAAATGGAGCCGGGAAGGGATGATGTGCGTCTTCTTCTTCGGGATCGGGTTGGCCTCGATCGCCGCCTCGTTCGCCCAATCGCCCTTGCAGATCGGTATCGGCCTGTTCGTGGTGGGGATGTTCGCCGCCATCTACCATCCGGTGGGTCTGGCGATCGTTACCGGCAAATGGCGCAACACCGGGATGCGCATCGCGGTCAACGGCGTGTTCGGCAACCTGGGGGTGGCCAGTGCCGCCCTGCTCACCGGCTATTTCATCGACAATGGCGGCTGGCGAGCAGCCTTCGTTGTCCCCGGCATCATCTCCATCGCAATTGGCGCGGCCTATGCCCTGCTGCGCTGGCCCGAAATCGCCGGCGAGCACGCCACGCCCCAAACCGCGCCAACCGCCACACCACCGGCCTTGGCCGCGGATCACAAGGCGCTTCTGGTCCGCGTTTCCATCATCGTGTTCGCCACGACAGCCATCTCCAGCATCATCTTCCAGTCGACAACCTTCGCCCTGCCGAAGATTTTCGATGAGCGTTTACAAGGTGTTGCCCACGCGGTCTCGGACTGGGCGCGGGTGGCCGGCATCCCCGTGAGGGCCGATGTCGCCACGATCGTCGGCATGTTCGCGTTCCTGGTCTTCGCGGTGGCCTCTCTCGCCCAACTGATCGTGGGCAAGATGCTGGACCATTACGGACCCCGCCCCGTGTTCCTGACCGTGGCCGCGATCCAACTCGTGTTCTTCGCGATCATGCCCGGGCTGCACGACACGATCGCACTCGCGGTCGCTTTCGGGTTCATGCTGGGCGCGTTCGGCCAAATCCCGATCAACGACTACATGATCGGGAAAATGGCCAGCGGGGCGTTCCGAGCCCGCATGTATGGCGTCCGCTACGTCGTCAGCTTCACCGTGCTGGCCGCCGCCCTGCCGCTGATCGCCTTCGTGCACGACCGCTGGGGCTTCGACACCTTGTTCCATATCCTGGCCATAGCGGCGGCCCTGACCATCGCCGTGGTCGCAAAACTGCCGAGGCAGCTTCCATCCCCGGCGGTCGCACCGGCCTGAGGCGGCGGATAAGGTCCGACCAACCCGACAGCACACGATGCCGCTCCAGGTCGGACCAAAACCCGTTTGATATCAGGACACAGTCTCCAGCATCGCCAACGCCGCCTCCGGCCCCGCCAAAATCTCCACCAACCGCACCCTATCCGCTCGGCCGATCACATCCGCGCCCGGGGTCTGACGGACGATCTCCGCGGCTTGGCGCAACAGTTTGTCGTAGGTCTCCCCGCCGCCAACCCCTCGGGCCTCGGTCTCCAGCGCCCGCAGCCCCCGCGCCGCTTCCTCCAACCGCTCCATTGGATCATCCCCCGCCGCACCGAGAGACGACCGCAGCGGGGCAATGAGGTCCGTCGTCAGCCCTTCGGCAAACCGGCTCCGGCAACTCGTGTCCAACTGCCGCTGGATCGCCTTGATCCGCTCCCGCCGTGGCGCAGGCGCGGAGTCATCCCCCAATTGTTGCAGCAACTTCGAGACCCGACGCACCGTGGCGCCGACATCGGCCAGACTGACGGAGAGAATGCGCTCCTCCACCGCGCCGTCCTGCTCCAACTGCGCGGTCAATGTCTCGATGGCCTGATCCAGAGCGGGGCGCAGGGTGACGTCCGATCCCACCAGGGTCGCCGCCGCCGTCTGCGCGATGGAGGCCACCAAGGTCGGCGCACGGGTCACCATCAGGACGATCGCGACGGGAAGCGCCTCGGGGTTGCGGGCGCCGATCCTTGCCAACAGCGCCGACGCGGCCTGCGGATCGGGGTCGAGGCCAGCCCCACCCGGAAGCGTCTCCAGAGCCACCGCCTCGGTCAGCAGGGTGCCGACCATACGGGCCATGACAGGGTAAAGCGCGATGTTGAGGCCGGTGGTTTCCCACTCAACCGGGGTTGGGGCGGCGAACATGATCTCACCCGCACGCGGCCAAAGTTCGCCACCCGCCCGCAAGGCAACGACGCGGTCATTCAAGCTATGGCCTTTGACCATGACCTCGATCGCCCGCGCGTCCTCCCCAAGACCAGCCCGGATCGTCGCCGCGAGGGACCGCAACACGGTCCGTGGCAAAGCCGCCGCACCCGGACGCCAACGAGGAGCGGGCACGATGATCGGATCGAAGATCGTGAACAGAAGCCGGTCGAGGGTCAAAGGACGGGCCGGCCGCAACCGGGCCAGGCGGGGGCGAACCGCGGCGATCATCTCGTCCGCGATGCCACGCTCCGCCATCGCGTCGATCATGCGCACGACCTGCAGCACCCGCTCGTCTGCCGCCTCCATCAGGGTGCGAGAGATCGCCCGGATCGCTGGGTCCGATGAACGGGTTGGCTGACGTGACATCGGATCGCTCGCCTCCCTGCCTATACGCCCATCGCGCGTAGCTTTTCGTTGCGGGCGACCAGGCCGAACGACGACCCACCCTGGCGCTTGAAAACACCCTGCTCCGTTGCGCGCTGGGACGGTTCCAAAGCGTCCTTGGTCAGGCTGTCCCCCAGCCAGTCTATCGCCTCTTTCGGCAGCAACGGCACGAGTTGCGTCACTTCCCGCGCGATCGCCTGGGAATCTTGCACGTCGGCCCCATCCTCCGCCAACAGACAGATCTGGTCCCAGCCGTCCAGCAGCCAATCGGGCCGCGTGATGGTGAGTTGAAGATCGCCTGGATTCGCGTGCCAGGCGCCCAGCAATCCGACCACATCGGACAAGCGCCCGTGGGCCTTCGCGATCAGGCTTTCGGCACACCGGATGAAGGTGGCGATAGACGTGATCAACGACGCGGCCAGCCCACCTCTGGACCCTTCCAGGGTCGGGCCGGTTTCTTTGATCAACCGGTCCCGCAGTTGCCGCATCCGCGCAAGCAGCCGGATCAGGCGGGGCGACGGCCCCCAGGGGTCCAACCCGCCGCGGGCAAACAGACCCGCCAGGATCTCCAAATCGGCGGCGATGGTGGTCGGATCCACGCTGACCCGTGGGGAGATCTGCCGGATTGCCTGTCTCGCGCGCAACTCCAGCTCCGGGGTGCGCCGCATGGTTTCCTCGACCACCATGCCGGTGGGCTCGACCTGTTCGACCAGCGTCATCAGCATCAGGAAATTGGCCAGCAGAACCCGCTTGGAATCCGCCTGCACCGCGGCCTCCGCGGCTCGGCGAGCATCCCGACCGGCGAGGCCCTCGGCCGCGATCTCCCGCGCGACCTGGCGCACGCCCGCCGGCGTCATCGTCGGCAGGCGCCCGACCCGCTGGTGCAGCATCGTGTCATGCACCGTCGGGCGGCAGAACTGGCGCACGCCGCCCCAGTCCAGGATGTAGACGCCGCGTCCGCCGGACGGGTTGGGGATGATGAACTCGGTGCCGGTCCGCTGCGCCGGACGCATGCGCGCACCCAGCAGGGCCGGCGTTGTCACAGGTATCGCAACCCCCCGTTCGGCGAAGCTGGTGGGATGATAGCTCTGGGTCAGAGGCAGATTGATTTCGGACACCTGTACAGGATGCCGATCTCCGGTAAAGATTCCGTTAGCAACCAATGCCTTCCGGCCCGGAATTGGTGTCGCCGCGATCGGGCACACCGAGCCGACGCACAGGATGTGGGGGTATGGCGGCCATTCCGGTTTGGGCCGGGTCAATCGGCGGGAAAATCATCCATCGCCGGGCGTCCGGTCAGATGCCGCCAGTTGTGCCATAACAGGCGCGCGGCCATGGCCCTCGCCGGACGCCATTGTTCGGCCAGGGCGCGCAATTCCACCGGGTTGGGGCGTTTTTCCAGCCCCTTCAGAGCGGCGGCGGAACCGGCCAACGCGATGTCGCCCGCCGGAAACACGTCCAACCGGCCTTCCGCGAACAGCAGATAGACCTCCGCGGTCCAGGGGCCGAGTCCTTTGACGGACGCGATGGCGGCGATGGCGGCAGTGTCGTCGAGGGTGGCCAGCCGGGCCGTATCCAGGGTGCCATCGAGGAAGGCCGTGGCCAGGGCGCGGACATGCGACACTTTGGGTCGGGACAGGCCCGCGGAACGCAGGTCGTCCTCGGGCAGTGCGAGCAATCCGGCGGGATCCAGGATACCCGGGAGGATCCGCAAGCGGCCCCATATGGCGGCGGCCGCCTGGTTGGAGATCATCTGCGCGACGATCGCCTGCAACAGGCCGGGAAACCCGGGGGGACGGGCGCGCCATGGCAGCGGCCCGGCTCGGGTAAGGATACCGCCCAGATCGGGGTCCTGACGGATCAGGGCGTCCATGGCGATGCGGGCGTCTTCGGGAGGATGCGGGAAGGTCACTACGGTCTTCTACGCCCTGGATGGGCTTGGGTCATCGGCCTTTGGTCGCGCCACGTTATTCCGGACGCATGGGGGGCAGCAGGTCCTCGGCATCCAGGCCCAGTTCGTGGGTCCCCATGCTCCACAGGCAAAAATCCGCTGCCGGGGGCTGGATCGGCGCTATCGCACCGTCGCGGAACAGTTGCTCCATGCGGGTGCCTTTGAAGATGCCATGCGCCCCGCCCAGGGTCAGGCCGACGCGGGTGATCCGGCTGACCGCCTCCCCAACCATGTATTTGGCGCGATACAGTGCGGCCGTAGTCTCCGGGGTTGGCCCCTGGGTCGCGCTGAGCCAGGCGGAGCGATAGGTAAGCCAACGGGCGGCGTCCAGATCGACGCTCATTTCCGCGACATGGCGGCGGACATCGGGATGATAGGCGAGGGACTGCACGTAGCCCGGCGGCTGGCGGTCCTTCACCACCCGGATCGCCTCCTGATACGCGGCGACGGCGACCCCCAGATACACGGCCGTGTAGGAGCCCCAGAACCAGTTGAAAAAGGACAGGCGGAAATTGCGCAAGTCCTCGGTGCGAAAGACCGCGGCGCTTTCCGGCACGCGGCAATCGTCCAGGATCAAGGAGTCGCTGCGGGTGGCCCGCATCCCCAGCACATCCCAGTTGGCGTTCACCGAGCGGCCCGGCGCGTCGGGCGGCACCAGCAGCAGCATCCCGGCCCTCGGGCTGGTCGAGCAGTCGGGATAGGCCAGCACCAGCACGTAATCCGTGGCCTGCAACATGGACGCGAACATCTTGCGTCCGGTGATGCTGTAGCCGCCCGGGACTTTGCGCGCCCGAACGCTCAAGGGGCGCTCCCCGATGATGGAGGTATGGGTCGGTTCGGAGAAATTGCCGCCGATCATCTTGCCCTGGCGGACGACGAGATCGGCGATATAGGCCTTGGCCGCATCGGTGACTTCCGGGCTTTCCAGCAGGGGGTTGACCACCGAGGCATGCATGTTGAACGCCAACGCGGTGGAGGGGCAGCCCTGCCCCAAAGCCTCATAGGCGATCGTGTGGGTCAGCAGGTCGTGGCCGGTGCCGCCCCATTGTTTGGGAACGGTCAGATGGAGGAAGCCTTCCGCGCGCAACCGGTTGTAGTTCTCGATCGGGTGGGACGCTTCGCGGTCATGCTGGGCGGAGCGGGTGGCGAAGTCCGCGGCCAATTCCAGGCAGCGTTGTTGCAGCCGAAACTGTTCCTGGGTGATCTGGAAATCCACGCCCTGCCCCTTTTGCAACAGTTGCCCATTGCCGTTCGGGGCAAGCCCCGGTTGCGAGCCGGGATTGTGGCGGTTCAGTGGACATTAGGGAAGCTGCGTGTCGGTGAAAGCGTTCTGTGCGCTCCGCGCGCGACCGGGGACGCTGTTTGGTGCGGCGAATCCCGGCGGACGGGAAATCACGCATTGGCAATGCGTTGGTGTCTCAACCGTATGCGGCGTGATCGGACCGGCGGGTTGTGCCTTGAGTCCGCAAGGCCGCGATCTCGTTACGAAGCATGGTCTTTCCCAGACGTGTTCGACAATCCCGCAATTTCAGGCTGATCCCGTCCAGTGCTCGCGTCCGGTTGCAGCCGGCGTCGCTATCGCCTTGTTCGGCATTTCGTTGCGCGATCCGTTGGGTTGGACCCAGGCGAGGGGCGGGAACACGTCCCTCGCCCGGGGTCGATCAAGCAGCCTGCTTCGCGGCCCCGGAAGCAGCGGCCTTGATCATATCGGCACCCTTTTCCGCGATCATGATAACCGCGGCGTTGGTATTTCCCGAAACCACCGTCGGCATGATGGAGGCATCGACGACCCGCAGCCCCTCGATCCCATAGACCCGCAATTGGTCGTCCACCACCGCCATCGGGTCCTGCCCCATCTTGCAGGTGCCGGTCACGTGGTAGGTGGTCTGGCCGTTCTCGCGGGCAAAATTCAGCCATTCGTCGTCGGATTGGACGGACTCGGCGGGGTTCATCCGATAGGCGCGATACTTGTCCAGCACGCCGTTGTTGATGATGGCGGCGCCGATCTTCATGCCATCGACCAGAACCCGCCGGTCGATCTCATCGGCCAGGTAGTTCGGTCGGATGATCGGGTTGGCCATCGGATCGCTGGACCGGGCGTGGATCGAGCCTTTCGATTCCGGCCGGCACTGATACACGGTCAAGGTCATGCCAGGCTGCTTGTCCAACACACGATCCTTGGCCGAGGCGTAGCTGGCATGGGCGAAATGGTATTGCACGTCGGCCTCTTCCAGTTCCGGGCGTGTCTTGACGAAGCCATAGACGATGCCAGCGGTGTAGGTCAGGATGCCCTTGCGCTGGGTGTAGTATTTGATGACCTCTTTCACCAGCGACAGGCCCCGGGTCTGCTCGTTCAGGGTGACCGGCAGCTTCACCCGCCAGTTCATGCGGGGCGCATAATGATCGCGGTAGTTTTCGCCGACGCCGCGCAGTTCGTGGCGGACCTGGATGCCCAGCGATTGCAGCAGTTCGGGTTGGCCGATGCCGGACAGTTCCAGCAGATGTGGGGATTTCACCGCGCCGGCGGCCAGGATGACTTCGCGGTTGCAACGGGCTTCGCGCGCGACGCCGCCCTGGGTATAGGCGACGCCGACCGCGCGCTTGCCTTCCAGCAGAACCGAGGTGGTCATCGCCTCGGTGACCAAGGTCAGATTGCCGCGAGACCGGGCCGGTTCCAGAAACGCGCGAGCGGTGGACCAGCGTTCGCCGTTCTTCTGGGTGACCTGGTAGTAGCCGAAGCCTTCCTGCTTGCCGTTGTTGTAGTCCGGATTGCGCGGATAGCCCTCGGCCGCCGCGGCGTCGATGAAGGCGTCCAGCAATTCGGCGCGTTCCCGCATTTCGGCAACGTTCAGCATGCCGCCCTTGTTGCGCGCGGGATCGCCCTTGCCCTCGAAATTTTCCGACTTCTTGAAGTAGGGGAGCACGGAATCGTAGGACCAGCCGCGGTTTCCGAACTGCGACCAGGTGTTGTAGTCGAGCGGATTGCCTCGAACATACAGCATGCCGTTGATCGAGCTCGACCCGCCCAAGGTCTTGCCGCGCGGGACCGGAATGACGCGGTTATGGGCGTTGGGCTCGGGCTCGGTTTCGAAGTTCCAGTTGTATTTTGGGTTGTTCAGCAGCTTGGTGAAGCCGGCGGGGATGTTGATCCACATGGACTTGTCGGGTGGGCCGGCTTCGAGCAGCAGCACCTTGGTGCGTTGGTCCTCGGTCAGGCGGTTGGCGAGCACGCAGCCGGCCGAACCGGCACCCACGATGATGTAGTCGTAATCAGCCATGTCGGGTCTCCCTTTGGCAGGGTGTGTAATGGGGTTGTCTTGGTTCAGGAAGGGCGGGGCGAAGCCCCATCAGCGTTAGGATAAGCTTTTGGCGGAGAATATCCTTTGCCTGACCCGCCTCCTTCGCGATTCAGCAAGCCGGCGGCAGATCCGGCCCCGTGCGTTGATAAAGTCCGCCAGGGTGAACGTGTCAGGCACCAGAGCGTCGCA
>CALQHT020000188.1 GCA_943330455.2 Nitrosovibrio sp. Nv4
AAGACCAGCACCTGTAATGCCTGCTGCCGCTGAGATTCGGTAAGACCAGCGATCCCGTCAAGCCACGCTTCGAATGCAGTCGCTTCCATGCTGCCCCCCCGCCGGTGGCATCCTAGCCGATTTCAACAAATACCGCTATAAGAGCCTTATCTTTTCTTATCTGCGTTCATCCGCGTTCATCTGCGGTTCAAATATTCTTACTTGTCTCTCACCGCCCCGCCAAACCGACCGGCCCACCCCCGGCAGCCAAAGCCTCAACCGGAGGCAGGCCAGCTAGACGATCGACCGAGCCTCCCATACCCTGCCCATATCGGGAAAGAACCAAGGCGAGGCATGAGCGAACCTGTCTACAAGGTGATGGCCTCCAGCACATACTGGGACCTCTTGGACCCACGCAGCGCCGTGCGCGACGCCGTGATCGGCCAGGGCATGCTGCCACTGATGATGGATCACGACTCGGCGAAACCGCATCAGGGGATATTCGAAAGCTCCTTCGCGAAGGTGGATGAGGCGGACGCCTATGTTGTGCTGATCAGCAACTACCGGTATGGTCAGGTCATCGACGATCCGGCTCGCAACCCGGACGCCCTGTCCGTCACCGAACTGGAATTCCGACGGGCAGAGGAACGAAAACTGCCTATCTGTGTCTTCCTGATGGATGAGAACGTGCCGGTCGCGCCGCCGGCTTTCCGGAAAGAGGCGCAATGGCAGGACAAGCTGGCCGCATTCCGGGAACGAGCCAGAAATCGCGATCGCATCGTTGCGACCTTCACCGATGCGGCCGACCTGAAAGCCAAAGTGATCCAGACCTTGGCCGATTTCAAAGCGCGAATGAAGCCCGCGCCGAGGGCGGATTCGCTTGCCACCACGACCCTCCCGATCACCGTTGTGCCCCCGTCTCCCCCCGCACCCGGCATCCCCACCCCGCCGGCGTTCCACGCCCAGCCGCCCTACATCCCCGGCTATGCATTCCAAGGCCGCGCCCGCGAACTAGGGACCTTGCGGTCCTGGGCCACATCCCCCGATCCGGTGCTGGTGTTCGAGGCCATCGGCGGCATGGGCAAGAGCATGGTCACCTGGGAATGGGTGACCAAACATGCGGTCTCGGACAGACCCGACTGGGCCGGGCGGCTGTGGTACAGCTTCTACGAACGCGGCGCTGACATGCGGGATTTCTGCGTCACCGCGCTGTCCTACATCACCAACCAGGCGCCCGAGACGTTCCGCAACCGTGCGACCTGGACCCTGACCCACGATCTGGTGCCACTGCTGCGGGCGCACCCGTTCCTGCTGGTTCTGGATGGTTTGGAGAGGGTGCTGGTCGCCTATCACCGCTCCGACGCCGCGCAGGTGCAGGACCAGGATGTGGAGCAGGACCCGGGCGGCTCTGGCCGGCGGCCGCGCGACTGTATCCGGCCCGACGATGCCGACCTGCTGCGCCAGTTATGCGGGGCGGATCCGTCGAAAATCCTGATCACCTCCCGCCTGCTGCCGAGCGCGCTGGTGAATGCCGGGGGGCAGCCGATCCCAGGGGTGCGGCATGAACCGTTGTCGGGCCTCGATCCCCCGGACGCCGAGGCGCTGTTGCGGTCCGCCGGTGTGAAAGGCGATGCGGAGCGGATGCGCCGCTATCTGGACCAGCGCTTCGGCTGCCACCCCTTGATCGTCGGCATCGTTGGCGGGTTGGTGGCGAATTTCCTGCCGGCGCCGGGGGATTTCGACTGCTGGGTGGACTCGCCCCAGGGAGGCGCGGCGGTGAACCTGGCCGATCCCGGGATCGTGCAGCGGCGGACGCATATCCTGAAACTCGCCTTCGAGGGGCTGGACCCTCAGCCGCGCGAGTTGATGGCCCGCATTGCGATGATCGCCAACGCCGTGACCCTGGACGTGCTGCAAGCCATCAACCCCGCTCGGCCGCCGCCACCGAAGGAGGTCAAGGACCCGGGGACGTTGGACTTGGAGGGGGACCCGCATGTCGGCTACCTGCGACGAGCGCTTGCCGAAGCCAAGACGAAGCGTGCCCGTGCCGACCTGGAACGCCAAATCCGCGACCATCAGGCCGAGCGGACGCAGCAGCACGAAACCGCCGTTCAGGCTTACGCGTCCTACCAGACCGGCCTGACCGCATGGCGGCAATCGGCCGCGGTGCAGGATGCGCTGCGCTGGCTGGAGGCGACGCTAAAGGATCTCGTCGCGCGCGGCCTGCTGCAATGGGACAGACCGGCCGGCACGTTCGATCTGCATCCGGTGGTTCGTGGCTACTCCGTCGGCATGCTCGACGGTGACGCGCGCGCGCGCTCCGGCCAGCAGGTCGCCGATTATTTCGCCGCCCGGCCTGAACCGGCCTACCAGGACGCGACCGGCCTTCAAGACTTGGCCGACCCGATCCAGGTGGTGCGGGCGCTGAATCTGGCGGGGAAGGCCAAGGAAGCCTGGGATGTGCTGGCCGAAGAACTCTTTTTCGTGCTGTGGCGGTTGGAACAATTCCACGAAATTCTCGCGCTGATGCAACCTGGGTTCCCGCATGGCTGGTCGGTACCCCCCACCGGTCTCAAGCACCCCGGGGTGGTTTCGTTTTTGGCCGCGCAAGCATTGAGGGCGGTTGGCTTTTCGCGGGAGGTCACCGCAACAGAGGTCTCCGTCATCCAGGAGGCATCCAAGGCCGGAACCGGCGTAACCCTGTGCGTCAGCCTGATTGCCCACAGCGAAACCCTCCGCTTGACCGGTGACTTGCCGGGAGGTGACCGGGCGCTGCGATGGGCTCGGACGGTCGCGGTCGCCACGGGGCACGGAAGACATGCGCTGCAATGCAGTCTGTATCTGGTGAGGGACCTAACGGCAGGGGCTCGCTTGTCCGAGGCGCGGGACCTCTACTCCTGCCTTGCACCGGGCCTGCCCGACGTGATCCGCAGTGACTTCGATGTCGGTGCGGCGGCGCGCCACGCAGAAGCGTGGCTATTGTTCCGGGAGGGCGCTCTGACCGCCGAACCGCTCCTCGCTGCCATCGACCACGCCCACGCGCTCGGCGAGCGGGGCACCGAACGAAACCTCCACCGACTCGCCGGGCAATGGCACCAATCCCACAACCAGCACCAACAAGCGATCGACGCCTTCTCACAGGCCATCGCCATGGCCCACGAAGTCAACCTGCGCGACACAGACTCCGAAGCCCGCCGTGGTGTCTCCCTCTGCCGGCTCGGCCGCGTCCAGCAAGCCCAGGACGCCGCGGCCTCGGCCTCGGCCTCGGCCGAGCGCGACCCGCAACACGATGCTCTGGCCACGCTTTATTTGGCGCTGAACCAACCGGACCAGGCCAGGGACCACGCGCTGAAGGGTTTCCGACAATACTGGGCGAACGGCCCGCCCTACACTTGGCACTGGCCGCTGGAAGAATGCCGCGCCGTGCTGAAGGCGCTGAACGAGCCCGAACCGGTCCTGCCTCCGTTCGATCCCGCCAAGCACCAACCCTTCCCGTGGGAGGCCGACATCCATCGCATGCTGGCAGACCACGCGGCGAAGCAGGGCAAGGACGCATAAAGGGCACCGCCGCTCGTCTGCCCATGCGCCCCGACCCGCCATGACGAGGGCAGAGCAGCGCCGGGCGCGCGAACCGGCACGCAAAACCGGTCGGCCGGGGGCGACGCAGGTTCATTCGCCGGCTGCCGTCATGCGGACGGCTTAAGGGAACCCAAACCATGCCCGTCACGCAGCATTGGATTAACGACGAAACGATGGACCGGATGATAGCTCGGGGAACGGGAGGCATGGGCGCGGGTAAGTGGCCCACGCGACAAGCCATCGCCGCCGCAATCTGGATCGTGTAAGCCAGACCCCTGCCGACAATTGGCCGGACAGGCTCCATCGACGTGATGATGTTCCGCAACGACCATGATCCACCGCATTTCCATGCGATCGGACCGGAGTTCTCCGCAAAATTCACAATCGCCGAATGTGAGCTGCTTTCAAGTAAAGGCCGCATCCGACGGCGGGACATCCGCGATATCGAAGCATGGGGACAAGCCCACCAGGATAAGCTATATCTGAACTGGCAATTGGCCCGCGACGGCAAGCCGCCGCAAAAGATCACGGATTGACCATGCTCTACGAGATCAGAGACGCCACCCCGCACCCTGACCACACCGTCACCATCACCTGGACGGACGGCAAACGAGGCATTGTGGACCTGACGCCCTTCATCGCACGGGGTGAGCTTTTCGGCGCGCTAAAGGACCCTGGCTACTTCGTCCAGGAAATGACGATCCTGCGCGGCGGTATCGGGCTAACCTGGCCCAATGAGGTGGACTTCTCCGCCGACGGCCTACGGCGTGACGCATTCCCCGATGAACCCATGGGTGAGACAGCCGAGCCGCCGGAACCAACGAAGCGCCCGGTATTGCAATCGGCTTCGACGCGGTAATTCCGCCGGGCTTCCCCTGTTGCATTCATCCCGACGGCTCTGACCAATGATCGCTACGGCGCCCCCTCGTCATTGCCGGGTTTGACCCCGGCAACCCGCGTTTCAACGGCGGGGGCGGCTTGCCGGATCAAGTCCGGCAATGACGGTCAGAGGGGGCGCCATCGCTCAATGGATCAGGCCGTTGACGACCGATGCTCCGCCCCCCGATCGCTCGACGACCGCCCGTCTCACCCCGCTTTCGCGCGGTTCTTCGCCACCCAGCCATCGACCAGCGCCACCGTCTGGTCCAGCGCGTCCAGCCGCTTGCCCTGGCCCGCCGCGATGATCTGCACCAGTTTGTCGACCCGCTCGATATTCGGGGCACCCGCCGCCAGTGCCCGCGCGGCGGAGGACGGGGTCAGCAACGACAAGGCCGCATTGGCGTATTTCTCGAACGGCACAAGGTCCTCCGCCTTCGCGCCGAGCGACATGCTGAGGTCGAAGACCCAGTTATAGACGGCACGAGTGGCCGCCAGGTCGCTGTGCACCGCATCCTTGATCGGGCGCATCGCATCCGCCTGCACGCAGCGATAATTGCCGGCCAGCAGCATCGACCATTTGGCCAGCGGCACGAACACGGACTCGTGCACTTTCAGCTTCACCGGCAATTCGATCTTCTCGCCGCCGGTTTCGAAGACGGATGCCTCGATATCCGCCTGCATCTGGCGCAGGATGTCGGTGTCCGCGTCCGAAACGAAGCGAGCGGACTTGAAGTTGGTGGGCAGGCGGACCTGCAACACGTTGACCTTGTCCTCCGGCGGGCGGAACGCCTGCGGGTCGGGGCTGCACAGGGTGATCGTCGCCGGATCGAAACTGTCCCAGACGGACGGGTCGGTATAGGCGGCTCGGATCGCCTGCGCATCGATGGACGGGATCCGCTTCAGATAGGCCAACGGCGGCATGTTCATGATGGACATGCAGGGCACCCGCGACTTCGCCACCGCATCCAGCAGTTCCCGCACGCCTGGCAGGCGGTATTGCGGCTCCTGCATCGCCAGAACGACCAGGTTGTAGTCGGCGGGATTGACCCCGCTTGGCCCGCCGGCGGTCAGGCGGCCTGGCAGAGCGCGGGAATTGACCTCGACCAGGCCCTGGCGCCCCTTCACGGGCATGCGCACGATGGCGCCCTCGGCGTTGATCAGGTCGGCTTCGGCCGGCAGGCAGATCAGATGGGCGGAATGGCCGGCCAGACCCAGTTTCGCCGCCAGCAAGGAGCCGTACGACGCGCCCATGATAAGTACATGGTATTTCTTGGACATTTTATTTTCTCCCTTCGGTGGGCACGCGAACGCTCCCAGCCCAGTCAAGTGTTCGGCGGCGGGAGAGGCCGCGATGCCCACTATGTCACCACTATGACGGCTCGGATCACGGAAGAGAAGGGGGGCTCAACGTGATCATGCTCTAACCACGACCCAAACGACTCCCCTCACCGTCATTGCCGGGCTTGACCCGGCAACCGACGCTTCAACGGCGGGGGCGGGTTGCTGGGTCAAGCTCGGCAATGACGGTGAGGGGAAGGGGGAGTCGTTCGGGCCGTGGTTCGTGTCGTTGATATTACTTCGGACAATATTGAACCGCACCCTCATGCCGGAGGAACGCGGAGGACGCCAAACGGCCAGAAGGGACGGTTCGCGGAGGCGAGCCGACAATGCCGCAAGGCGCAACGAAAAAACGCGCTCCCCGGTCCGGGGAAGCGCGCTTTCAGGTCAGCCTTCCGGCCGCGGCGGGATGTCCGGGGTTTAGTTCAGCGCCCAGATCCCGACTTCGTAGCCCGGAACAAAATTGCGGTTGGTCATGTCCGGATTGCGGTTCACGAAGACGCGATTGAACATCGGGTGCTTCATGCTGCGCACCTCGTGCTCGATCTGGAAGATCAGCTTGTTGGTGTCCAGATCGACGATATCGACCATGCGATACTGGTGCTGGTCGCTTTCCTCGGTGATCAGGCCGCGTTCCAGCAGTTTCTTGTGCGGGGTGGAGAAGTCCACCAGGGTGATCTGGATGTGGTGGCCGTCATATTCCGGCTGCGGCTTGTCGGTTTCGCGGAACGTGACCTTGCTGTCCATGGAGCATTGCGCCCAGGCGTAGCTGCCACGCTCATCGTGCGCCACACCGGCCAGGCCGCCGAAGATTTCGCGGTAGAAACGGGCGATGCCTTCCAGATTGCTGCCGGCCGGCACGTCGAATTCGACATACGGCATGCCGACCCGCATCGCGCCGAACTTCGCGGGGTCCGGCGCATGGACGCGGATGCGGTTGCCCCAGGGGCAGGTGGTTTCCACCACGTCGCCAGCCTCACGGAAGCTGAACTGGGTGCCTTCGAGCTGCTTCTGCACGTAATGCAGCCGCTTCAGCAGAGCCTCCAGGTCCGGCACCATCAGGGCGGTCGTGCCGCGCACCACCTGTTGGCCGCGCGTCGGCAGATGGAACTGGCCGCGGCCCACGTTCACCCACATGTTCTCGATGCCCGACATCAGATACGGGTCGCGCGTCAGGCCCAGGCCGGACAAATAATAGGAGATCGCCTTGCCCTGGTCGGGCACGGTCACGTTCACATGCCCAAGCTCGACGATGTTGCCGAGGTCCTCGGCGACGCGATCGAAGACGGGTGCGGCTACCATTGTGTCATTCATTGCTGGGGTCCCCTCTGCCGGAGTTCATCCTGATCCGCCATGATAGCGCCGGAGACGGTGGACTGGGAAGAGAGGGGACGGATGCGCCCCCTCGCGACCGCCACGCAAGGGGAGGATACGACATGCCGGTCATGAGCTGGGATGAATGGGCGGACCACGACGCGGTGGCGCTGGCGGGTCTGGTGCGAGCCCGGAAGGTCACGCCCAGGGAACTCGCCGCTCAGGCGGCCGAGGCGGTCGCGCGCCTGAACCCGAGACTGCAAGGCGTGATCGAGGTATTTGGCGATACCCACGACAATCCGGATGTGGACGGGCCGGCGAAGGACGGGCGGCTATATGGTGTGCCGATGTTCATGAAGGACCTGGGTTCGGGCCTGAAAGGGCGGCGGCAGGATTCTGGATCGGCGTTTGCCCGCGGCACGGTGATGCCGGCCACCGACCCCACCATCGCCAATTTCCTCCGCGCCGGCCTGGTGCCGCTGGGTCGTTCTACCACGCCGGAATTCGGCATGACCTTCGACACCGTCACCGATTACGGCGGCGACATCACCGTCACCCGCAATCCCTGGAACCTGGAGCGCACCCCGGGCGGGTCATCTGGCGGGTCGGCGGCGTCGGTGATCGCCGGGGTCGTGCCGCTGTCGATGTCGTCGGATGGGGGCGGCTCGACGCGAATCCCTGCCAGTTTCTGCGGGCTGGTCGGGTTGAAGGCGTCGCGCGGGCGGGTGCCGCAACCGCTGGCACGGAATGAATACGTCACACGGACCAGTATCGACGGAGTCGTTACGCGCAGCGTGCGCGACACGGCGGCGGTGTTCGAGTATCTGACGCATGTGCCGAACGGCGGGTCTTTCATCCGCATGGGACCGCCGACTCTATCGTATCTGCGGGTGATCGAACGCGACCCAGCGCCGCTGCGCATCGGATTGTCCACCGGGCGCTGGGGGCGACGCATCGATACGGATCCGCAGGTCGCGGCCAGGGTGCGCCACGTCGCCCGCGTGCTGGAGCGGTTGGGCCATGTGGTGGAAGAACTGGACGACGCGACGATCTGCGACTGGGAGACGATGTGGGCGACCTATATCCAACAATGGGTCGGCAGTCGCGCCACGTTTCGGATGATGGCGCGGGACCGTGGCGT
Source organism: Nitrosovibrio sp. Nv4 (assembly GCA_943330455.2). GTDB lineage: Bacteria > Pseudomonadota > Alphaproteobacteria > Acetobacterales > Acetobacteraceae > Rhodopila. Next base: position 8,231 of record CALQHT020000188.1, read on the forward strand.
GGGAGAGCAGGAGTTGCAGACTCTGCTGACGCCGATGTCCTGGCGGCATTACATGGCATCCGAACGTTACGACAAGTTCGACATGATCCGCATGATGTATGGCAACAATACCGTGACGCGCCAGTTCGGCGCGCTGATGGACCGTTACGACGTCTTGCTGACTCCGACTTTGGCGATAAGGGCGCCGATGGCGAACGGTCCATACTCCTTGCTGCGCGATGAGGATCTGGACGACTGGGTCCACCGCCTGGCCGACGCCTGTCGCTACACCATGCCCGGCAACGAGACGGGGATGCCGGCGATCAATATCCCCGCCGGGTTCGATACGGATGGGCTGCCGATCGGCGTCCAACTGCACGGCAATTTTGCGCGGGAGGATCTGTTGCTGCAACTATCAGCGCAGGTGGAACGGGCGGAGCCAGGCTGGTTCGGCGCCGCCCCGCCGGTGCATGTCTCGAAATCGGACTGACCTATGGATGCTGAAACGCCGCGCCCCGGATTGCGGACCTTGCTGTCCGCTCCCGGGTTCCTCCGGCTTTGGTCGATCGGCGGCTGCGTCAACACGATGCGCTGGTTTGAGGTGCTGTCGGCCGCCCTGTTCACCCTGGATGTGACCGGATCGGGCTTCGCGGTGGCCGTGGTCTCGGCCGCGCGCACCATGCCGATGCTGCTGCTGGGCGCGTTTGCCGGCGTGGTGACAGAGGCGGTGAACCGTAAATACGTGCTGCTGTTCGGCCAGGTGGTCGCATGCCTCGCGTCCGGCACGATCGCGGTGCTGGCGTATTTCGGTCTGGCGCAACCCTGGCATCTGGCGGTCGCGGCGCTGGTGGCGGGCGTGGTCTGGTCCACGGAAATGGCAACCCGCCGGCGCATGGTGGGGGAGTGCGTGGAGCCGGCCCTGGTGTCGCGGGCGTTGGCGCTGGACACGATGTCGAACTCCTTCACCCGGCTGATCGGACCGATGGCGGCGGGGGCGATCTATCAGAGCGTCGGGATCACCGGGTCCTTCGCGGTGTCGGCGTTCTTCTACGCATTGGCGGCGTCGTTGGTGGTAGGACTGCATTATCGGCAGGACACGCGCAGGCTGGTGCTCAGCCAGGTGCCACACGACCTGGCCGAGGGCGTCGCCTTCGCGCGCGGCCACGTCACCATCGCCGGGGTGCTGGCGGTGACGATCGCGATGAACCTGCTGGGTTTCCCGTATTCCGCGCTGGTGGCCCCGATCGGGCGGCTGGTGTTCGATGTCTCGCCGTTCCTGGTGGGCGTGCTGGCGGCGTCCGAATCCTTTGGCGCGTTCATCGGCGGGGTGTGGCTGACCAGCGGCGGACCTCGGTTGAGCGGGCATGTGATGATGATCGGCGGGTCGTTGCTGTTCCTGACCTGCGTGATGCTGATGCCGTTGATGCCGTTCTTCTTCCTGGCCTGCCTGATGCTGGCCATTGGCGGGTTCGGGTCTTCGGCGTTCGCGAACATGCAGACCTCGCTGATCGTTCTGCATGCACCGTCGCATATACGATCGAGGCTGATGGGGCTGCTGACGGTGTGTATCGGGATGGGGCCGCTGGGGATTCTGCTGGTGGGTGGGCTCGCGGACCTGCTGGGACCGATGCTGGCGATCGAGGTGGTGGAGATCACGGGGTTCGTGTCGGTGGCGGTGATGGGGGTTTGGTGGTGGCGGCGGGAGCGGGCGGTGGGTCGCGGGTAGGTGACAGGGGAGGGTACGGCACGCTGGCGCTCCGATGCCGGTCGTCGGGTTTTCCGATGAGTGATATCAGCGTATCGACAATCCGCGAAACAACTAGGTCCTGATCCGCGAACGACAGGTTGTCCAGGCTGTCGTGTATTCGTGCCCAAATGACGACGCAGGACAGCGCATCTACGACCTCACTGGTCACGCGAATCTGCCCACCGTGCTGACGGATGAACCCACGCACAACATAGCGGAGCCTGGAGGCGGCGTCGGTTTGACCCGGAGCACTCCCACCGGCGAGGCACCTCGCTTCAGGCCGAAGCGGCTTCACCGCCAAATCGCGCAACTCTGTCAGCCGACACACGATATCGGCCGCGAGGCCCGCGCCGGATCGGCCTGTGATTGCGATGCTGCCGATGACCTCAAATGGCAGCACCATGACCGTCGCTTGCCTGCCACCCGGGTGATGGAAGGAGGGTTCGAGCCGAACGTAGAAGGGGCTTGGAGCGGCGTTGCCACGCAGGGCGGCGACGAGTGTTTCGGTCTCCGCGGCGGGAGACACCCCCAGCTCGGTGTGCAGAATCTTCGTTGCCTTGGCATGAAGGCGCAACGCGTCGCCGCGTCGACCGGCTGCCACGTATATTCGCATCAGCCGCCGATGAACGTCCTCCCGCAATGGGTCGATCGCCAACATCCGTTCCGCGGCCTGTGCCGCCAGGACGGGGTTGTCGGCTGCCATGCTGGCATCCGACAGCCGTCCCAGCACATCCAGCAAGTCTGCAGCGAGTTCCCGACGGGTACGCTCCAGCCAGTCATCGAAATCCGCTGCCACCGACCCAAACGGCCCCAGTAACGGCCCTTTGAACAGTGCCCCGGCCGTCGCCAGGGCGACCGGGTCAAGGGAACCGGCCAGTGTTCTGAATCGTTCGACATCCGTCCTGACCACGTGTGGCCGAAGTGACAGGGTTCCGTCACGGCTCCGTATTAAACTGTCGTCGGCACCTCGCAAGGCTCGCCCAAGGACCAGCAGAGCCTGTCGCAGACTGTGGCGAGCCTGTTCAACACCGCGGCCGGTCCACAGCAGATCCGATATGGTCTCCCTGGAGACCGGTACGCCGTTATGCATCGAAAGATATGCCAGCAAGGCTCGGACCTTCCGCGGCAACGGCCCGACTTCCTTGCCGCCAACATACAGGCTGAAGCCACCAAGCAACGTTATCGAGACCTGGGGTAGCCCGCTAGCGTGCTCTTCAGTGAAATCTTGTTCCCCTATCGGCCGCGACGGCCCATATGCGCGGTCTGTAGGCTTATGCGTCGGCGTCGATGCGGGAATATGGCAGTCGGAACGATATTCACCCGAAACACCCTGGTCATATCTGGGTTCCGCTTGATCGATCAAAGACGTGGCGTGGCGGGACCCGCGAGCGGTGTCAGGCGGCAGCGCCCCGCTTGCACCGAGAGGGATGTTGGATTCCGCTTCGAAGCTCGTCGCATTCTCCAGTAGCCACGCGGCTTCTGGAAAGCCGCTGGTTCTTCCGGTTGGCATTCGCTCCTCCATCGCTTCGCCTGTGGGCTCGGTGCCGGAGACGATGCCGGGTGTTGCGCGGGGGCTTCATCATCAGAACTGTGGACAAAGATTAATTTGCGCCATAGTGTCGACCATCGAGCGGGGGTAGACGCCGAAACCTTTTGGGGTGGTGATCGATATATGACGGCCTACGTGCATCGGCAGGCTGACGACCCGTTCAACCTGATGCAGGTTGCCGGCCAACTGCACGAAGCTGGCAGCGGCGACGGGTCCTGGCCGGACGCCCTGAATTCCGTCATGTCGAATCTTGGCGCCGCAACCGCGTCTCTTTATACAACCGGCAGCGCGCGTTTTGTGGAGCGTCTGGCGACTCCAGGTTTCAGTGCTGATTCGATCCGACTCTACGCCGAACATTACCATCAGCACGACCTATGGGCTGCGCATGGTCGACAGCGAGTCAGTCGAGCGCCGCGTCTAATACCAACCCGCTTAAAGAATCACCCATTCCCGGGTACCAATCGAGGTGATCCTCGCCGGGTCCGAGACGAACCAATTCCAAGCCCTGGCGCAGGCGCGGACAATGTCGTTGTAGGTCTTCCAGACTTGGGTACCGAACCTGTTGT
>CALQHT020000189.1 GCA_943330455.2 Nitrosovibrio sp. Nv4
AGCCTGGTCCAGGCCGCGAAGGCAAAGGCGCGCGGATATCGATCAACCCGTAACCTCAAAGCCATGGTCTATCTCATCGCCGGAAAGCTCGACCTCAGGCTGCCAGTATGAAATCGTTACCACCCACTCCAAACAGCGAGGAGCCAAATCGATGAACGTCGTCTTTGTGACCGGTGTTACCCCCGGGGGTACACCCGTTTGCTGCAATGTCGCGATGCCGCTGATATCCGTCGCGCCGGTCAGGTCTATTTTGACGACGCGCTTGACGACGGCCGCCGTCCCGGCGTTGCCGTCGCGCTCGACGATCAGGAATTCGTGGTCGTTGACCGCGACCATGTCGTTGATGCCGAGCGATCGGCCGCCGTCGGGGGCGTTGGTTGTGCCATCGCCCAGAACGTACAGGAATTGCTTTTCGGCGGCACCGGATTCGATGTCGAACTGGACGATACGGATATTGGTGCCGCGGCGGCTGTTGCCGGCGTTGAGCGCTCCGTCCTGGATCAATGGGTTCTGCGTGGCCATGAACAGTTTCTTGCCATCCGGGCTGATGGCGAGCGATTCCGCGCCACGGTTGGCCTGCCGGCCGGACGTGTTGGCCGCGGGCAGTTCGTTGGCGCCCACGCTATTGGGGCTGGCGATCGTGAAGCCGCTCGGAAGCGTGAAGTCGCGCAGGCGCTTTCCGGTCCTGGCGTCGAACTCAGACACTTTCGGACCGTACTCGTCCGAGACGTAGAGCCGGTCGCCATTTTTGCTGACCCTGACACCTTCGGGGTCGAAGCGGTTGGCGAAATTGCTGGACAGCCCGTTCAGTGCCGCTCCGGATTCCGTGGTCAGCAGCGTGGTTCCGACCAAGCTGTATGACACCGACCCACCCGAACCGCCGACGCCGGCACCTGGATTCACCGTCAGGCGGAACTCGTTGAAGCGGGATTGGTAGCTGGTCGTGTTATCGACGGCCGTGCCGCCCGTATAGGCCACGGCGTTCGGGCCACGGTCGGGTGTCATGTAATAGGACCCGGTGACGGGATTATAGGCCATGCCCGAGCCGAATGCGCCAAGCCGGTTTCCCGACAAGCCATCTTCAAGAAGGCCGGATAGGCCCGACATGTCCGTCCCGCCTGGAATGGCGGCCTCGCCGATATAGGTGACGGCCGCCAGGGCAGGGGAGGCGAATGTGGTCGCGGCGAGCAGCATGGCTGCCAGGGACGAGCGGGCAGGAAAAAACATCGGATAGACCTTCCGGGGGGCGGGGGGATCGCACGAAGACGAGGTAATCTCTCGTACCTTGCTCATCTTCCTCTGTCGAGGCGCAGATACATGAAGCTACTGTGACATGACTGTTCAGGCTGGGCGGCAAAACAACCGAACGTGGGAAGTCGGGTTGCGGAGCGTGACACAGGCATGAGATCGGCTCGCGGACCACGGGCCAAACTTGCGCCGGTCTTTGGGGCAGGGGGGCCGACCACTGTGCTGCCTCAGGCGACACCCAACACGGACTGGTCAATCTGGCGCTTGGCCAGCCCAGACCGACATGGCCTGCCTGCGTCGGCCATGACGTGGAAAAGCCCGGCCCCCACACCAAATTGCGCGATAATTCGTGGGTGTCGCCTCATTCCCGTTCCCCGCTTCCCCCGGTTGGGCACAGTTCCTATAGTCGTCCCATGTCTCACTCCGACTCCGCCCCAAACACCGTCGAAGCCTCACTGGAAGCGTGGGAGGCCAGGCTTGCCGACCTTGAACGCCAGGCTGCCGCCGTGCTCAAATCCGCGCGCCGGTTGCGCAAGGCGGCCCAGGAAGGCGCCGTGTCCACATTTCCAGCCGCTTCCGAGACCATGCGCCAGGATGCCGTCCGGTTGGCCGAGACCGTCGACCGGACCGCGACTCCGCCGGACCTGTCGATCGCGACAGCCTTTGATGACGGGCAATTCCTGGCCGAACTGGCCAGCGCCGCCGCCGCCGCAAACGTGACCCTGGTGCAGCGCGACGGCCGGATCACCGCGTTTCCGCTGATCCTGCGCCTGGAAGCCCGCGCGCAGGGCGTGCGCATCGGCCACAAACTCGAAAAACGCATCCGCCCCAGTTTCCTCGCCGCCCAACTGAAAGCGCTGCAAGGCCGGCCGAACCGTTTCAACGCGCGGTCTTTCCTCGACCGGGTTGTCAAGGCCTACACCGCCCTGGCGCCGGACTGGCAGCAGCAGCGCGGCGGCGGGGGACCGTTGCTGGCGCTCGCCGACCTGCATGAGGTGCTGACCATTCTGCCCGCCGCCGCGGCCGACTACCCGCAGGAAGAGTTCCTGCTGGATCTGTTGCGGCTCGACCGCCAGCCGGATGCCCGCACCGGGCGCGGGTTCCGCTTCGAATTCGGCGGCTCCACCGGTAGCAAGGGCGCCAAGCGCCTGACCGCCTTCGACGAGACCGGAGCCCAGCACGACTACTACGCCATCCGTTTCCTCTCGGCCTGATCCGATGGAGGCGCGCGAATGGAGGTAATCGACAGTCCGGCGCTGCCATTCGACCAATGGATCGGAGTGATGCAACGCGAGTATTTCGACGCGTTCCTGCCCGCCGGCGGGGCCGCGGTGAAATTCGTGATCGCCGGAGAGGACACCGCCGAAACCTTGCTGCACGCCATCGCCGGTGTCGCCGGCCGAAGCGGCATGATCGCCGCCCGGATCAGTGCCAGCGATACGCGCCTGCATATGTTGCAGGAACTGTTCTTCGCCCTGGCCCGCATGCTGCCTTGGGATGACCTCGCCCGCCGCTATGTCGAGGAATTGTTCGCCCAGAACGACTACCCATGGCCGGAAGCGGGCCAGAAATTGACCATGGCGGAGCTGGCGCAGGAATTCGGGGTCGCCCCCAACCTGCTGACCCGCGGCCGCGACCAATGGCTCAGCCGCGACCTGTGGGACGATCCGCATCTGGCGCGGGATTTCCGTTCCGCCATGCTGCATCTCTGCCTGGCGCGCCTGGAACCGGATGGAGACGGCTCGGTCTCTCCCATCTTGCAGTGGCTGTGCGGGGAGAAAGTCCCGCTGGGCCAATTGCGCCAATTCGACATCGTGTCGCGAATCACCCGCACCAATGCGCGGTCCATGCTGATCTCCGTCTGCCACTGGCTGCGCAAATGCGGGGTCGGCGGTCTGGTCCTGGCGTTGGATCTGCGGCCGGCGATGCCCGCAAAAGCGGCCCCGGACCAGACCGTGCGCTATTCCACCGCCGCGGTGATGGATCTTTACGAAGTGCTGCGCGAACTCATCGACGATATCGAGAATCTGCCCGGCCTGTTCGTCCTGGCGCTCGCCGATCAGGCCTTGGTGGCCGGCGACCGGCGCCGCACCCTGGACACCTACAAGGCGCTGGAAATGCGCATCTGGCCCGATGTCCGCCCCGGCGACCGGCAGAACCCATTGGCCCCGTTGGTCACGGTCGGCGCATGAAGCTTCAAGCCCGCATCGCCATCGAGGCCCTTCGCGCCGGCGTCCCCAACCGCGCGGCCATCCGCATGCTCGGCACCGAAGAAGGCGGCATCGAGCAATCCTTCGACGAATTGCTGCAATCGGTCTGGACCGGCTCGCGCCCCGGCCTTGGCATTGCCGGAGGCTTTGGCACCGGTAAGTCGCATTTCCTCGGCTATCTGGGAGAGGTCGCGCGTACCCAGAATTTCGCTGTCAGCCGAGTCGTCATCAGCAAGGAAACGCCGCTCTCCGATCCCGCCCGCGTGCTGGAGGCGGCCTTGCGCGACGCGACCCTGCCGGACCGCAACGACGACCCGATCGGCGCGGCGCTGTCGATCCTGCGTGATTCGCCCGACCGGTTGGAGGCGCTGGAAGACCTGGTCCGCAATCCGGAGTTCGGCCTGTCGCCGGTCTTCGGCGCGATCCTGTTCCTGCTGCGGAAGTCGTCGACCACCCCGGAAACGATGCGCCGCTTCGAACGCTTCATCGCCGGCGGTCGGGTCAACGCCACCGTCTTCCGCCAGGCCCTGTCGGCCGCCGGTGCCGCGCGCATGTTCGACCTGCGCATGCCCGCCGCCGCCAGCCTGACCCAACAGCGCATCCGCTTCGCCTCCCATCTGTTTCAGGCCGCCGGGTTCGCCGGCTGGTGCCTGCTGCTGGACGAGGTCGAGTTGATCGGCCGCTATTCCGCCCTCCAACGCGCCATGGCCTATTCCTGGCTCTCCACCTGGCTCGGCCTCGATCGCACCCTTCGGTTTCCCGGCATCGTCGCGGTCTATGGCATCACCGACGACTTCATCAGCGCGGTGGTCGAACAGCGCGACGATCTGGCGAAACTGCCGGAGCGTCTGCGCCTGAAAGGCCGCGACCACGAGGCCGAAACCGCCGTCGAGGCGATCGAGCACATCGAAACCACCGTCCGCATGCATCGGCTGCGTCCGCCGGGTTCCGAGGAACTCGACCGGTCCCGCGAACGCCTGCGCGGCATCTATGAGGCCGCCTATGACTGGGCCGCGCCCTCGCTGCCGCCCTCGCCGCGCACCGCCACCCGGACCATGCGGCAGTATATCAAGTCCTGGATTACGCTTTGGGATATGGAACGCCTGACCGGCACCGGATCCGATATCCATGAGGGGCAGGTGATCTCCAACTACGAGGAAAACGAGGGCCTCGCCGAACCGGCCGCCGACGATGGCGAGGAATGGAGCTGATCTTCAGCGCCGATCCTGGGTGCGGACACGCGGAACAAGGCCCAGGATCGATCTGCCGGCAATGGGCGGGTTAATGACCATGAACGCGATCCACACCGCGGTTTCCTGGCGCCATCCGGTCTGCTAATGGGCGGCGCGATGTGCCTTTGTCACTCTTTTCATGCGCCGTTCCGCCCTGATCGCCGTCGAGCCCTGGGTGGATTGGCGGCGACCGCCGTGACCGCGCCGTTGCTGGCCGGCTGCGATGGAGACGAATGGGTGGTCAATCTGGTGCCGGACAGCCAGGTCCAGGCCCTGGGTCTGCAAACCTGGAACCAGATCAGAGCCCGCACACCGGTCAGCCAGGACGAACGGCGGCAATCCATCGTCCGCTCGATCGCGGATCGCCTGTTGCGGGCCGATGGCCATGATCCGTCCACCTGGCAGGTGGTCCTGTTCGCCAGCCCCCAGGTCAACGCCTTCGCCTTGCCGGGCCAGCGTATCGGCGTATTCGAGGGCATGTTCCGCGTCGCCGAGAACCCACATCAGCTTGCCGCCGTGGTGGGCCACGAGATCGGCCATGTCACCGCCCGCCACTCGCAAAGCCGCATGAACGCTCAAGCCTGGAAAAATCTGGGTTTGCAGGTCGTCAACGTCGCGCTGGGCATCAGCAATGTCCGCTACGCCAACGAGATCGCCGCCGTATTGGGTGCCGGAGCGGAGTTCGGCTTGCTGCTGCCCTATTCCCGCAACCAGGAACTGCAAGCCGACCGTCTGGGGCTTTTCACCATGGCCATGGCTGGGTTCGACCCATCCCAGGCCCCGGTCCTGTGGCAGCGCATGGACGCGATGCTGCCGCAGCGTGGCCCGACCTTCCTGGGGACTCACCCGGCACCCACCACCCGGATTAAGGAGTTGGAAGCGCTGGTCCCACAAGCGCGCGTCCGAATGCCGCAACAACCCTCCTGACGGCTGAGTTGGGACCGGGAGCAGGACGCTACGGTAGCCGCACACCCGCAATCCGCTGTCGGTTGAAGATAATCCTTCCCCTCCCTTTGCGGGCTACGGCACTCACACATCGCAGCATGGGAGAAAATTCTCCCCCGCCCCTTGCGGGAGGGGGTTGGGGGGAGGGGTTGAACGCAATATTCGAGCGAAATAACCCCTCCCCCCAACCCCCTCCCACAAGGGGAGGGGGAGAGTTTTCTCCAATGCCGACATGTGCGCGCGCCGCGTGGCGCCGCAAGCGCCTACGGGAACTCAATCCAACCCACCGTATCTCTGCCTGTAACGATACCGCAATCCAGCGGGATGGATAATCCGGTCTCCGCGGCATCATGGCAAACTCCGCCGCCCGAACTGGATCAATGCATGGGGCTGCGTCCGTCCGACATCCTGGGGCTAACCATCGGGTTCACGCTGGGTGGGCTCGGTCTGTTATGGTTCGCGCCCTGGCTGACCGCGGAGCCACGTTCGGCGCCCCCGATTGCGTTGGTCGCGCCGACCGTGCAGCGCCCCTCTGCCGTGGCGCCGGTGCAAACCCGTCCGCCGCTCGCGATCGCGCCGAAGTCGCCAACAGTCCAGGCACCGGTCCAGGCGCCGGCGCCGATCCTGCCGGCGCCAATCCTGCCGGCTATTGTGTATCCGACCCGACCGCAGGAAGGCATGGGTTTCAGCGGCACCGGCTTCTTCATCGCGGCGGACGGATTGATCCTGACGGCCGATCACGTCGCCGGGGATTGCAAGCAGCGCCGCATCGTCTCCCCGCATGTCGCGCTTACTTCGGTGGACCTGGTGGCGACCGATCAGAAGCACGACATCGCTCTGCTCCGCGCGCCACGCCTGCGAGTCCCGGCCATTCTTCCCGTTGCCCGGCCATCTCGCGGCGACGCCGGTGTCCGATTGTTCGGCTATCCGACGTCGGGCGACATGCTGGTGCCGACCGAAGCGCAGGGTGAATTGCGGCGACCGTCGATGCCGGCCTCCACCGACCCCGCGATCGGCCCGAAGGAACTGGTCTGGTTTGAGGCAAAAGCGGTCGGCAAGGGCTTCAGCGGCGGACCGGTCATCGATCAAGAGCGACGGCGGGTCGTCGGAATGGTGAAGGGCACATACGATGCCTCGGTGTCGCGTCGGCTCTTCGGGCCAGCGTCCGAGGGCATCGCGATGGGCCCGGGGGCGGACCGGCTGACCGCGTTCGTGCAACGGGAAGTGCCGTGGCTGGACGTCGAAAACAACGCGCCCTCGGATCAGTCCTTGACGACCGCCGCGAAAGCGGTCGTTCATGTGCTCTGCTATCGGTGAGACGCGCGCCATAGAGTGAGATAATTTCGGTCGATCGCACGTCACCACGCGATCGCTGCGGGTAGCGGACCCCGTCAGGTGAACGGCCGGTAGCAGGCCCTTTCACTGAGGATCGCACAATGACCCTGACATTCAGGTTGGTGACGCTGCTCGGCTTGTTAACCGGATTGGCATCCGGGTCGTACGCCCCCAGGTCTTACGCCGCCGTCATATCGGTCGGTCTGGGGGCGCAGCCGTTCCACACCCTGCAGTCCGGCATCGATGCCGCGAATACCGGAGACACGGTCGAGGTCGCGGCCGGCACCTATTCCGGCGCGGCCGCGGTCGCGACGATTGGGGGCGGGAAATCCGGCGTGACCGTCAGGGGTGTCGGTGGTCCGGTGGTGCTGGATGCCGCCGGCTACACGATCCCGAACGGCAAGGCGATTTTCGTCATTCAGGGGGCGGGCGTCACCGTCCGGGATATCGGGTTTGCCAACGCCTCGGTGCCCGACAACAACGGCGCCGGCATCCGGCTGGAGGCGCCTGGGGTCTTCACCTGTATCGGATGCACCTTCACCGGCAACCAGGACGGTATCCTGACCGACCACAATCCCTCGACCAGTCTGTTCGTGGTGAACTCCTTTTTCACCAACAATGGCGCCTGCGATGGGTTCTCCCACAGCATCTACGCGGGCGCGGTTGGCGCGGTATCGGTGTCCGGCAGCACGTTTTCCGGCACCTGCATCGGGCATGATATCAAAAGCCGAGCGGCGGCGACGACGGTGACGGATAATTGTCTGTCGTGCGATTATACGGGGAGTGCCAGCTATCAGGTCGAGTTGCCGAATGGCGGCGTCGGGATCATTTCCGGCAATGTGCTGGGCAAGGCGCCGCAAGCGGACAACGACCATTTCATCGCCTATTCCACGGAATGCCTGGACTGCTACAGCGTCAACGCGCTGTCGATTTTCGGGAATACGTTCAACAATCCGGGCGCGTTCAAATGGGAACCGGGCGTCCTGGACCAGGCGAAGCTGTTGATCAATTTTTCGGATGTGGTCGCTCAAGTGTCCGACAACACCACCTGTGGCCTGGTTCCCAGTCTTGTCGTCGGGTCGGCCAACCTGTCCAACAACGTGACCACCACGTCCTGCCGAACCGCGGATGTGCCGGAGCCAGGGTCCCTCGTTCTGTTTCTGCTTGGCGGCGCCGTCTTGATGCTGCGGCAACGTCGGGTGTCTTGCCGGGTTTGAGAATGCGTGTCCGCCTCTCCCGCATCAGGGAGAGGCGGACACCACCCGTTACTCCACGAACGCCGTTTCGCGTGCCTTGCGGATGCTCGGCAGCAGGATGATGACCAGCAGAATCGCGGCCGCGATCAGGAAGCCCAGGCTGAGAGGCCGTTCCAGGAACACCATCGAATCGCCACGCGACAGCAGCATCGCTCGGCGCAGATAGGTTTCCATCATCGGTCCCAGGATGAAGCCCAGCAGCATCGGTGCTGGTTCGCAGTCCAGCTTCACGAACACGTAGCCGACGAAGCCGAAGAACGTGATCAGCAGCACTTCTTCCGCCGAGTTGTTCAGGCTGTAGACGCCGATGCAGCAGAAGAACAGGATCGCGATCGACAGCAACCGGTACGGCACCATCAGCATCTTCACCCACATGCCGACCATCGGCAGGTTGAAGATGATCAGCATCGCGTTGCCGACCCACATGCTGGCGATCATGCCCCAGAACAGGCCCGGTTTTTCGGTCATGACCTGCGGGCCGGGGATGATGCCGTGGATCATCATGCCGCCGACCATCATCGCCATCACCGCATTGGACGGAATGCCCAAGGTCAGCATCGGGATGAACGAAGTCTGAGCCGCTGCGTTGTTGGCCGATTCGGGACCCGCGACACCCTCGATGGCGCCCTTGCCGAAGCGGCTGGGATCCTTCGCGAGGCGCTTCTCGATCGTATAGGACGCGAAGGACGCCAGCACGGCGCCACCGCCGGGCAGCACACCCAACAGACTGCCGATGACCGTGCCGCGCAGGATGGCCGGCGTGGCTTCCTTCAGGTCCTTCTTGCTCGGCATCAGCCCGCCGACATTGGTACTGACCAGGTCCCGTCGTTCGGGATTGGTCAGATTGGCCATGATCTCGTTGATGCCGAACACGCCCATCGCGATCGGCACGAAATTGATGCCGTCGAACAGGATGCCGATCCCGAAACTGTAGCGCAGGTTGCCGGTGTTGACGTCGGTGCCGACGATCCCGAGCAGCAGGCCCAGGAAAATCATGCCGATCGCCTTGATGACCGAACCACGCGCCATGACCACGGCGGTCACCAGACCCAGCACCATCAGCGAACAATAATCGGCCGGCCCGAATTTCTGCGCGAGCAACGTCAGCGGCGGGGCCGCGACGGCGATCAGCAAGGTCGACACGCAGCCCGCGAAGAACGACCCGATGGCGGCAATCGCCAGCGCCGTGCCCGCGCGACCCTGGCGCGCCATCTGATAGCCATCCAGACAGGTGACGACCGAGGAACTTTCGCCCGGCAAATTCACCAGGATCGCCGTGGTCGAGCCACCATACTGGGCACCGTAATAGATGCCGGCCAGCATGATCAGCGCGCCCTCTGGCGGCAGGTAATAGGTGACCGGCAGCAGCAGGGCCATGGTCGCGACGGGGCCAACGCCCGGCAACACGCCGATGGCGGTGCCGATGATCGCACCCATCAAACACCAGAACAGATTCTGCATCGTCAGCGCGACGCCGAACCCCAGCGAGAGGTGCTCCGCGAGAAGGTTCAGCTCCATGGGAACACCTTGATCGGCATGCCGAGGCCCCAGATGAACATGGCCAAAGCCATGACCACCATGATCACGGTGAAGATGGAGAATTCGCGCACGGTATGGTCGTCGCCTGCCAACGCGCCGAAGCCCATCAACACGATCATGCTGACGATCAAGCCCGCCGGCTCGATCAGGACGGCGAAGAGGCCAGCGGCGATCCCAATCAGCACGACCGGTCGCCACGCCCAATTGCCGACCGGCTCGCCCGTGATCAGCAGACCCTGGATGAACACGATCACACCGATGACAATGAGACCCCAACTCAGGATCGCGGGGAAAACGCCCGTGCCGAGCCGGACGGGGGTTCCCATCGGGAAATCACTGCCGAAATACAGCCCACCGGCTCCGATAACGATGAACATGAGGCCGGACAACAGGTCCTTGGGGCCTTTCAGCCCGATCCCGGTTGCCGGCCGCGGCGATCCGCTGGCCATATGTTTCCCCCTGCGACGATGCGCGGCAATGCTTGCCGAAAAAGATTGAAGCAGCAACACTCTCATAAGGACACAGGCCATGTGTCGTCCAGGGAGGAACTGCAATGCGTCAACCCGTCTGGTTTCAAGGCCGCGTGCTCGCGGTCTTCGTGGGGGCGTTTTTGGCCCTGGTTGGGACGGCAACGGCCCAAACTTGGCCGACCCGCCCCGTCAAACTCATCTTGCCATATGCCCCAGGGGGCGCAACCGACGTCATGGCGCGCCCCTGGGTCGAAAAACTGACCCAGGCCTATGGTCACCCCTTCGTGATCGACAATCGAGGCGGTGCATCCGGCGCTATCGGAACCGAGGCCGCTGCCCGTTCCGCGCCGGACGGGTACACGTTTCTGTTCACGCCCGGCGCGACGCTCACCATCCTGCCCCAGTTGCGAAAAGTCAATTATGACCCGCGCAAGGACCTGACCCCGGTCGCTCGGGTCGGCGATCTGGTCTGCGGCTTTGTCATCCTGTCGTCGCTGAATATCAATAACATCAAGGAATTGGTGGCCTATGCGAAGGCGAATCCCGGCAAACTGGCCTACGGATCGGCGGGTCTTGCCACATACTCCCATATGCGTGTCGAGATGCTGAAGGTGCGGGCGGGCATCGACATCCTGCATGTTCCCTATCGTGGCAGCGCCGACGCGCTGAACGATCTGCTGTCCGGCAATGTCCACATGATGAACGAGATCAATGTTCTGCCGCATGTGCGGTCCGGCAAGCTGAAGTTGCTGAATATCAATTACAGCACCCGCCACCCGGATTTCCCGGAGGTTCAGACCCTGACCGAGCAGGGCTATCCTGACGCCGATCTGTCGATCCAGTATTCGATCCAGGCGCCGGCGGGGACGTCGAAGGACATCATCAACGCGCTCAACCGCAAGGTCGTGGAAATCGCGAAGACCCCGGAAATGATTGCCCGCATGCAGTCGATCAACGTCGTCGTACCGGTCCAGACGCCCGAGGAGATCGCCGCGACCCAGGCCCATGAGTATGCCGAGAACGGCAAGCTGATCGCCGAGGCGAAAATTTCGATGGATTGACCGCTACGGCGGTGGCGGGTTGTCCAGCGGATAGATGGGTAACAGTTTAGACCGGATAGATGGGTGACAGTTTTCATGGTTTGATCGCATCGGTCGCCTGGGTGGCGGTGTCGGCCTGCCCATCGCGGCACGCCGCGATGGGCATTTGAAGCCGCCATCAGCAATGGAGAGCCATGAACGTTGTGCTGCTGCTGGATCTGATCGGAACGCTGACCGCTCTCGCCGCCGCATGGCTGTGGCTGGTGGCCAGTGGCCGGCGAGTGCGCCGGATCAGCCGGAATGAGACCCTGGATGCGGCGGATATCAACCGCATCGTGACAGCCATCAACCGCTCCGCCGCGCTTAACCGGCGTGGGGCCCTGGCAGCCGGTCTATCGGCATTGGCCGTCGCGCTGCGGTTCATGCTCGATATGCTGCCCAGCTAGAGCAGCATCAAGCGGAGCGGAAGGTCACAGCGAGGGATACCAACCGGCCGAAACAATGACCTAGCAGCCTGTCGGACTCGGGATTTTCGATCAATAACGACGGCTGTTCGGCTGCGCCGGCGCGGTCATCAGACCGCCGGCGGCGCCCCGATCACGTCCTGACTGGCTTCATATCGGCCCGGAGGTGGCGTCACGGCCGACCCAT
>CALQHT020000190.1 GCA_943330455.2 Nitrosovibrio sp. Nv4
GACATCGCCTGCGCCCTGGTTTCTACTGTTGGTATCTGTTGGATTCGCAAACGCATGATACCAAAGACCGGGCGCGGGCGTCTCGCCGAATTATCGCGAATTTACGGCGAAATTCACCCTGTCAGTTGGCTTTTGCAAGTGGCTCCTATGATTTCGGCAATTACGAAGTCCTGATGACTCAAGCACCGACCGTTACCAGCGGCGGGCTGCGCCAGGAGAAGACGGCTCTGGTCGGGACGGCCGATCGACTGACCATCGCCGAATGGAACGTCGAGAATCTGGACCCGTCGGACCCAAAATTCCCCGAGTTGGCGCGCGTATTCGACGAGCATCTGCGCCGCCCGGACGTGGTCGCCTTGCAGGAAATCCAGGACAATAACGGTGCTACCAACACCGGCGTAACCCAGGCCACGCTGACCGCGGCGAAACTGATCGCGGCGATCTACGCCCGGACCGGCCTGACCTATGCCTATGCGGACATTCCGCCGGCCGACGGTACATCCGGCGGCGAGCCTGGGGGCAATATCCGGACGGCCTTTCTCTACAACCCGAATCGCGTGACCTTGGTACCGGGCTCCTTGCGGGCGCTGCAGGACACCGCGCTGACACCCACCGACGCGTTCGCCAACTCGCGCAAACCGCTGGGCGCGGATTTCCGGTTCAACAACCAGAACGTCACCGTGATCAACGTGCACTCATCGTCCAAGGGCGGCGGCACCAGCCTGTATGGATCGGAACAACCCTCGGTCAACGGCGCCGAGGCGGCCCGCATCGCCCAGGCCACCGAAATCCGTGCCGTCGTGGATGGGATCCTGGCCAGCAATCCGAACGCCAAACTGGCGATCATGGGGGATTTCAACGAATTCGCCTGGAACGCGTCACAGCAGGTGCTGACCGGCGGTGCAACACCAGTGCTGACCGACCTGAACACGCTGGAAGCCGCCGGGGAGCGCTATACCTACGTATTCGACGGCAACAGCCAGGCTTTGGACCACACATTGGCCACGGCGGCCCTGCGGCGGGTGGCACAGTTCGACACCGTGCATCTGAACAGCGAGTTCACCGATGCGGCCCGTACATCCGACCACGATCCCTCGGTGACCCGGCTGTCGTTGACGGCATTGGGCGTTCCTGAAACGCCCAGCTTCGTGGGCGGACCGGCCGACGCGACGCGAACCTTTCAGATGGTGTCCGGCGGCTCGGTTGGGGGTGGCGCGGGGGCCGATCTCCTGATCGGCGGCGCCGGCACGGGGAGCCTGGTCGGCGGTGCCGGCGCGGACCTATTCGCGTTCTTCAACGGGGCGGGGATTGGGCACGTGACGATCGACGACTTCGCCGCCGGCACCGACCAGATCACCCTGCAAGGTTTTGCCGCCAATGCCGTGGCACAGGCGGTGGCCGGCCAGACCTTCTCTGGCGGCGCCACCCATATCGTGCTGCTGGATGGGACGGACGTGACCCTGACCGGGGTTGCGAGCCTTTCAGCCAGCAACTTTATCTAAGCCGCAACCACGCCGAACGGAAACTAACGACGTGTAAACAGGCGACAAAAGAAGCGCCAAAGCCCGCGGGACGGAGCCCCATCCGTCCCGCCCCGGCGCGCAACGACAACCCCGTAGTCCGCCGTCCCGCTCGGCCTTTCCGCCATCAGGACCGGAGCGATCCCACGATCCACGGCTGTCACAGGCGCCAGGTCTGAAACGCGGTTTCGCGGTCCCACCACGACACCGGTGGAACCGCGCACCTGTCGGACGTAAAATTACCCTAGGAGCGGCGGCGCGCTCGCCGCAGCATCGCCAACCCGCCCAGCAGCAGGGCCGCCGACGCGGGCTCGGGGATTTCGAGGGCGTAGGTGACATTGTCGAACGCCACCGGATAATCGAGGCTGGTAAACCGTTCGATCGTCAGCAGCGAACCGGCGCCGTCGGGGTCGATCACGCCCCAGAACTCCGGCGAGTCGGGCGAGGGCGCATTGTCCAGTGCCTGCGATGCGCCCAAGGCCGAGACGGTGATCGGGTCGCTGGCAACCGTATCGGGGGATTGGTAGTCGAGCAGATCAAAGCCGATCGCCCGATAGTTCGCTGGCAGCGAGATCGTCGTCCGCCGCGCGCCAGACCCGCCGGCCGGTGCGAAACCCGACGAAAGGAAGGTATTGACGCCCACATAATCACGCGTCGCCACGATGCCGAAGAGACCGTCGGACGACGTCGTGGTGACGCCGCCGATGCTGAAGCTCCACCCCTCCGGCGCGGCATCGCCGACCAAAGTGCCCCATGAATCCGGATCGATGCCTTCGAAATGCTGGACGGTCGCGGTCGCACTCAGCAGCGCGAGCGCGTCATTGAACGCGGTCCGATCATTGTAGATCACGGGAGCGGCGTTCGCGGCCGGGGCCACCAGATACGCCACCACGGCAGTACAGAGTAAAAGCGTTGGGCGCATGAAACAGCCTCCGGTTTCGGGATGCGCCGATGTATCAAACTCCGATGACACGCCGATGACATCCAGGTGTCGGGCCGATAAAGGATGCGGCGCGGTGAAGGTTGTCGCGGCCGGGATGTCGCGCCGCCACGGATCGGCTGACCGACCCTCGACCCAGGCGCGGATCGGCCCCGCCCCTGCCGCACTTTGCACAAGCGACGTTTTCGCGCGAACATCGGCCCAACGCTCGGGAGCCAACGTCCATGGATGGCATGTCCACCCTACGAAACCGCGTAGAGACTCACCCCATCGCCGGGTCCCTCGGCGCCGTCGTCACCGGCGTCGACCTATCCAGGCCCATGGACGCCCATACCCTGGCCGAACTCCGCACTGCCCTGCTCGATCATCTGGTGATCTTCTTCCGCGACCAGGCCCTGACCCCGGCCACCCAACTCGCCTTCGCCAGGCATTGGGGAGACATCCACCTGCACCCGTTCATGACCGGCATGCCCGACCAGCCAGAGGTGCTGGAAATCCGCAAAACCCCCGCCGACAAACGGAATTTCGGCGGGTCCTGGCACACCGACCAGATGTTTTCCCCGAAGCCCGCCATGGGCACCATGCTGTACGCGAAACAGGTGCCGTCGGTCGGCGGCGACACTATGTTTTCCAACCAATACCTGGCGTATGACGCATTGTCGGACGGCATGAAGCGCATGCTCGCCCGCATGAATGCCGTCTGCGTCGGCGACAAGAAACGCGGTGGGGTTTCCCGCAAGGACTTCAACGCCGCAACGATCGCCATGACCACGGTGGAACCGCCGAAAGACGTGCAGACCACCTCGGTGCATCCGGTCATCCGCACTCACCCGGAAACCGGCCGCAAATCGCTCTATATCGGCAACCATGTCCATTATTTCGAGGGCATGACGGAAGCCGAAAGCCAGCCCCTGATCGACTACCTGCGCGCCCATTCGGTGCGGCCCGAGTTCACCTGTCGGTTCCCCTGGCAGAACGGTTCGCTCGCCTTCTGGGACAACCGCTGCACCCAGCATTTCGCCATCAACGACTACCCGGCCGAGACCCGCGTAATGCACCGCGTCACCATCTGCGGCGACGCGCCTTTCTGATATCGGAGACGACCATGCAACGACAAATGGTAATGGTGGGCTTCCTGCAAGCCCAAAACTGCACGAACCTGGTAAGCTCCTGGCGGCATCCGGAATCCCGCACGGATACCTGGAGCCCGGAATATTACGCCGATCTCGGCCGGGTGCTGGAAGCCGGCAAATTCCAGGTGGCCTTCTTCGACGACCGCCTCGCGATGCCGGACCGCTACGGCAACGACCACCGCCACACCGTCGAACACGGCATCCGCTGCGTGAAAATGGACCCCGTGACCGTCATGATGGTCATGGGCATGGCCACCAAGCGGCTGGGCCTCGGATCCACGCGCAGCACGACCTATTACGAACCGTTCGATGTCGCGCGCACGTTCGCCACCATCGATCTGATGACCAACGGGCGCGCCGCCTGGAACGTCGTCACCTCGATGAACGACGGCGAGGCCCTGAACATGGGCAAGGACGTCCACCCCGAACACGACAGTCGTTACGATCGCGCCGATGAGTTCATGGAAGTCGTCATGGGCCATTGGACGTCCTGGGATGACGATGCCATCGTGCAGAACAAGGAAACCGGCCTGTTCGCGCATGGCGATAAGGTGCGCCGCATCGACCACAAGGGCAAATTCTTCCAGTCGCGCGGGCCGTTCACCGTGCCACGCTCCAAACAGGGCCATCCAGTGGTAATCCAGGCCGGCCAGAGCGGCCGCGGCAAGCAGTTCGCCGCCCGCTGGGGTGAGTTGCTGTTCGTCGGCAGCCCGCCCACGTTGGAACTCGGCCGCAAGAACTATAAGGAGATCAAGGAGGCCGTCGCCGCCCAGGGCCGCAATCCCGACCACTGCATCATCGCGCCGTCCGCCTATATCATTTGCGCCGAAACGAAAATGGAAGCCGAGGACAAGGCCGCCCTGACCGAGCGCCTGACCACCGAGATCGACGCGCTGTCGCTGCTGTCGGAAGCCATGAACTTCGACTTCGCCTCCAAGGGCATGGATGAGCCGTTCACCGACGACGAACTCGACCATATCTCCGGCACACAATCGATGCGCGACCGCGTGCTGGCATCGTCGGGCATCAAGAACCCGACCCCGCGCGAATTCGTAAAATACAGCCATCGCGCCCGCCCCAACAAACCCTTTATCGGCGGGGCCAAGGAAGTGGCGGATGGGTTGGAAGAATGGTTCTCCACCGGCATCTGCGACGGCTTCGTTGTCGCCGCGACCCATGTGCCCGGAACCTACACGGAATTCGTGAAATACGTGATTCCGGAACTGCAGCGCCGCGGCCTGTATCACAAGGACTACCGCGGCGAGACCTTGCGGGAAAACCTGGGCCTGCCCATTCCCCGCATCGGCGCCTGAACACCCACCGCCCCTTTTCAATCAGCGTCATCACCCCATAGGGAGGATCCCATGATCTACGAACTGCGCACCTACACGTTCCATCCGGGCAAGATTAACACCTATCTCGACATCGCCAAGAATGTCGGCCGCCCGGCACGCGGGCAGAACTACGGCATCAACTGCGGCTATTGGACCTCGGAATTCGGTTCCCTGAACCAGATCTGGCATCTGTGGCAGTATGAAAGCTATGAGCAACGCGCCAGCCTGCGTGACGAACTGTCGAAGAACGTCAAATGGACGACGGAATACGTGCCCAATATCCGCCCGCTGATCGCGCGCCAGGACATCCGCTTCTTGAACCCGGTCTGCGGCGTCACCCCGCCGGCCCAGGAAGGCGGCTTCTACGAACTGCGCATGTATCGCTTCAATCCGGGCAGGGCCGCCGGCTGGGCGCAGGCCTATAAGGACATCATGCCGGTGCGGGAGAAATACTCCAAGAATGTCGGCGTCTGGACCGGCGAAGCGCCGCAACCCAACGAAGTCCTGCATATGTGGAACTACCAGAGCCTCGCCGCCCGCGCCAAGGCACGCGGCGATCTGTTCAAGGATCCGCAATGGCTGGAATTCATCGCCAAGGGCGCCGGCGCGATCGTGGAGATGAACAACGTCATGCTGATCCCCACGGATTACAGCCCAATGAAGTGATCGGTCGCGGCCTCTGCCGTCCGCGGCGGAGGTCGCCCCTCACTGCCCCCAACCCGACTGCCGCTGATTTCCCCCCGCGAGCAAGACGCCGGGAAGCAACCCCATCTCCGCAACGAGGCTCCCGATGAAACTCGGTCTCTCGATCGGCTACTCCAAGGCCCACATGGACCTGCCCGTGGCATTGGTCCAACGCGCCGAGGAACTTGGCTACGATTCCGTCTGGTCCGCCGAAGCCTATGGCTCCGACGCCGTCACCCCCCTCGCCTTCCTCGCCGCCGTCACCAAGCGCATCAAGCTCGGCACCGGCATCATGCAGTTGGGCGCGCGCACGCCGGCCAATGCCGCGATGTGTGCCGGCACCGTCGATGCGCTTGCCGGTGGCGGTCGTTTCATCGCCGGCCTCGGCGTGTCCGGCCCGCAGATCATCGAGGGTTGGTATGGACAACCATGGGGACGTCCATATTACCGGATGAAAGACTACGTCGCCATCATGCGGAAAATCTTCAAGCGCGAGGAACCCGTCACGCATGAAGGTCGCGAAATCAGCCTGCCCTATACCGGCGAAGGCGCTGCCGGTGTCGGCAAGCCGCTGAAGTCGATCCTGCACATGAACCCGGACATCCCGATCTACCTCGCCACCGGCAACGAATCGACCGTGAAACTGACCGCCGAAATCGCCGACGGATGGCTGCCGATGGGCTTCGTGCCGGGTGCGATGGAAGAATACCGCCCCTGGCTGGAAGAAGGGTTCAAGCGCGCCGGCAACGGCAAGAGCATGGCAAACTTCGAAATCCAGGCGTCGGTCCATGTCGAAGTCGGCAACGACGTGAAGGGTGCGCTGGCGAAACTGAAGCCCGAGGTCGCGCTGTATGTCGGCGGCATGGGCCATCGCGACAAGAATTTCCACAAGGACCAGATGGTCAGGCGCGGTTTCGGCGACGCGGCCGATCGCATCCAGGAACTGTACCTCGCCCATCGCAAGGACGAAGCCATCGCCGCGGTGCCGGACGAATGGGTGGACCTGAAATCCCTGGTCGGCCCGCCGGCCCGCATCAAGGAACGCTATCGCAACTGGCTGGACGCGGGCGCGACCGCGATGACCGTCCGGTCCCGCCAGCCCGAAGCCATCGAAACCATGGCCGAGGCGGCGCGGCTGAACTAAATGCCGCCCGGACGACGGGCGGAACCTAACCAAAAGGAGGAAACCATGCGCTTCAAGGACAAGGTCGTGCTGATCACGGCCGTGGCGAACGGCATCGGGCGAGCATCCGCCAATATCATGGCGGCGGAAGGCGCGATCGTGGTCGGGGTGGATAACCATCCCGAACGCCTCGATACCGCGATGAACGCCCTGAACGCGGCCGGCGGGCGCGCGCATGGCCGCCTGTGCGACGCGATGGACCAGGGCCAGGTGGATGCCGTCGTCGCCGCCGTGCACAAGGAATTCGGCCGCATCGACGTGCTGGTCAATGCCGTCGGCGGCAGCACCATCATTGCTCGCCCCAGCGCGCTGGTGGAGGAGCACTCCCTGGACGACTGGCAGAAGATCATCAACTTCAACCTGAACGGCACGTTCCTGTTCACCCATGCCGTGGTGCCGATCATGAAGGCCCAAAAGGGCGGCAAGATCGTCAACCTGGCCTCGATCGCCGGACGTGGCATGAGCGTTGCCAGCGGTGCCGCCTACGCCGCGGCCAAAGGCGGCATCATCGCGCTGACCCGGAAATTGTCGTACGAGCTCGGCCCGTTCGGCATCAACATCAACGCTATCGCCCCCAGCCTGACCCTGACCGAGCGGATTACCCCGCACTGGAACCAGCGCGCGCCCGAGGCGCAGCAGGCGCAGATCGACAGCACCCCGTTGCGTCGCGTCGCGGTGGCGGCGGATCAGGCGAAGGTGATCTGCTTCCTGGCCTCCTCGGATGCCGATTTCGTCACCGGCCTGACGATCGACGTGACGGGCGGACAGTCGGGATAGCGGCGAAAAGACGGGCGGCCCCCCGGTGGGGATCGCCCGTCAGCGCGTCAGGCGATATACCTGACCGGCAACCGCGCGCACCTTGCGTGGGGCGGCCCGATAAATCGCGAAGGCCGATAGCAGGCTGATCCCGGCGCCGATCCAGAAGGCCAGGGTGTAGCTGCCCAGAAGATCATACAACATGCCGGTCACCCACGGCCCCGCCGCGCCACCGCCCAACGCGGCGACCATCACGGTGCCGAAAATAACCCCGTATTGGCGCCCCTGGAAGATCTCCGCGATGATGGCACCCATGACGGATGTCATTCCGTAGCCGAGAGCGCCCTGGATCACGACCATGACGTAGACCAGGGGCAGGCTGGGGAAATCGCGCAACGCGATCAGGGTCAGAAAGCACACCGCAAAGCCCAGATTGCTGATCGCCCAGACCCATTCCCGCCCGATCCGGTCGGACAGATGTCCCAGCCAGATCTGTCCGGGGATCCCAGCCAGGCTGACCACGCCCAACGCCCAGGATGCGGCCGTGGCACTGATGCCGATCTCCACCAGATATTTGGTCTGGTGCACCTGGACCGCGTACCAGACATACAAGCCGCAGAAAAACCCCAACGCGATCCACCAGAATCGGGCCGTGCGCAGCGCTCGTCGCAGGGTCCAATCCACCGCGACCCAATCTGGATCGACGATGTTGGTCGCCGGTCGCGTCTGAGCGCCGACCGGGGCCGCATCGCCATCCGGCAGCAGCCCCATATCCTCCGGCCGCTTGCGCAGCAGCAGGTTGATCGGGGCCAGCACCACCAGCACCAAAATGCCAAGGACCCAGCAGCCGGACCGCCATCCCAAGCCGTCGATCGTGACCTGCAGCCAGGGCAGCAGGGTCATGGACCCCACACCCACGCCGGAAAACGCAATCCCGAGCGCCATGCCACGGCGGCGGACGAACCAGTTGGGCAGGAACAGCGACTGGCCGGAATAGCCCAGGCAGACACTGCCGCCGCCGACCAGCACGCCGATCGTCAGATACAAATGCCAGGGCTGCGTCGTCAGCGGCGACAGCAACAGGCCGGCTGCCATCATCACAGTGCCCAATTCCATCACCGCGCGCGGCCCGCCTCGGTCCATCAGCTTGCCGATGGTCGGACTGAGCCCCGCCGCGACCAGAAACCCGAAGGAGAACGCACCGGCGGTGACCCCGCGGCTCCACCCGAACTCTTCCAGGATCGGTGGGAACAGCAGGGAGAACGCGGTGCGGGCATTCACCCCGATGCCGATGGTGACGAACGTCACCCCGACGACAACCCAGCCGTAAAAGAAAGGAAGGCGCATCGAGCGAACCGTCTCCTGTTATTGGCCCCGTCGGAAATGCCCCCCCCCCCCGGAAATGCCCAGCGGAAATGCCCAGCGGAAGTGCGGGGCGAACATCTCGGGCGAAAACCGTTGCCTCACCACCGTTGGCGTGTCACGCTGCACCGCAGCATTGAAAGGTGGAAAGACGGCCCATCACGCCGGTTCCGCCTGCCGGAGGCAATGTCCCGGAAGCAAGCCCGCCGGACAACCCGGCTCGTGAGCGGTGCGCTGCCCATGAGCCCTGCAAAGGGGTTTCAACAATGCTTGACACACCGACCGTCACCGCATTCGCCCACGTCAAACCCACCGACACCGACTGGTTCGGCCAAGGGTTGCGCGATTTTTTCCTGTATCGTGACCTCGGGGTCGCGGCGGCCACGGGCGGGCGGGTGATCGCCCATCTGGTGAAGGCCAACCAGCCACCCGAACATGGCACCGGCTGGCATTGCCACGAGGCCGATTTTCACATCGTGCTGATGCTGAAGGGCTGGGCAAAGTTCATGTATGAGGACAAGGAACATTTGGTCGCCGCCGGCGACTGCGTGCATCAGCGCCCGGGCATTACCCATTTCCTGTTTGATTACTCGCCGGACATGGAATATCTGGAAGTGGTCGGCCCGGCCGGTTTCACCACGGTCGACGTGGACGGCCCCTGTGCCATCCCCTCCCCGGCGCCCTGGCCTGTCACCGCGGAGACGACGGCATAATCGGAATCAGAACTCGATATCCAGTTCGTCAATCTGTTCCGGTTCCTTCTGAGCCGCCGCGAACCATTCGCGCATCGGTGCCCAGGCCATGATCTGCTGGCAGTAGCGCTGGCAGATCTCGTCCTGGGCGATGTCGTAGCTGCGGAAACGGGTTACCACCGGCGCATACATCGCATCGGCGATGGTGCAATGCCGCCCGAACAGGAACGGCCCGCCCCATTCGCCCAGGCAATCCCGCCAGATCTCGGTGATCCGGTCGATATCGGCCTGCACGGCCGACCAGACGGTGAAACCCGGACGGAACAGGCGCAAATTCATCGGCAACGCCTCCCGCAACGCGGCAAACCCGGAATGCATCTCCCCCGAGATCGATCGGCACCGTGCGCGAGCCAGCCGATCCGTGGGGAGCATGGCGGCCTTGGGGAACAATTCGTTCAGATACTCGGCGATCGCGAGCGTGTCCCAGACCGTGACATCGTCATGCACCAGGTATGGAATGCGAATCGAGGACGACTGCATCAGCAGTTCCGCACGGTTCGTCGGATCGTCCGGAGAGACGACTTCGATGTCGACGGCCAGACCCGCCAGCCGGGTCAGCAGGAACCCGCGCAACGACCAGGAGGAGTAGTTCTTGCTGCTTATAAATAGGGTAGCGCCATTCATGGTGACATCTTCCTCGCGCGCTGCCATGCTGCGGTGCAATATAACAGTGGCGGACACCGGATGGCGAGCGTTAGTGACGGTTTGGCGGCATCCGGCCGAAAAAGAGCGGTCTGAAAAGGATTCCCGGCGCGTGTGGCGATGATGTACAAGCTTTATCAGGCCCAGGCAGACCTGCTCATGCCGCTGCGCCAGGCCGCGCGCGTCGGGGCGGGCCTCGCGCGGGCCCTGGAAATCAACGGCTATACCCCCTCCATCCTCCGCCAGTTCGGCGCCGCATGCAGCCTGGTGGCGGAAAGCGGCCTGACCCATAAGCGACCGGATTTCGGCTTCCGGACGGTGAAAATGGGCGACGACGTGGTGGGCGTGACCGAGGAGGTCACCCATGACACGCCCTTCGGCACTCTGCTGCGCTTCCGCAAGGACACCGCGGTGCCGCAGCCGCGGGTCATGGTCGTGGCCCCGATGTCAGGCCATTTCGCGACCCTGCTGCGCGGGACCATCGCCGTGCTGCTGCCGGAACACGATGTCTACATCACGGATTGGAAGAACGCGCGCGACATCCCGCCCGCCGCCGGGACCTTCGGGTTCGACGATTTCGTCGATCATCTGATCGCGTTCCAGGAAGCGATCGGGCCCGGGGCGCACATGATCGGGGTCTGTCAGCCAACCGTCGCGGCTCTGGCCGCTACCGCGGTGATGGCACGCACGCGCAATCCGGCCCAGCCGCGCAGCCTGACCCTGATGGCGGGCCCGATCGACACACGGATCAATCCCACCAAGGTCAACGACCTGGCGAAGTCGCGCCCGATCGAATGGTTCGACAAGAAGCTCATCGCCGACGTCCCATGGCGCTACCAGGGCGCGGGCCGGCGGGTCTATCCGGGCTTCCTGCAACTGACCGCGTTCATGAGCATGAATCTGGACCGCCATATCGCGGCGCATATGGGGCAGTTCCGCGCGCTGGTTGGCGGGGATATCCCGGCGTCCAGCGCGCATAGCCGGTTCTATGCCGAATATGGCGCGGTGATGGACCTGCCAGCCGAGTTCTATCTGGAAACCGTCCAACGCATATTCCAGGAGCATGATTTACCCCTGGGCAAACTGACCTGGCATGGGGAGCCGGTGCTGCCATCCGCCATCCGCCATACGGCGCTGATGACGGTAGAGGGCGAACGCGACGATATCTGCGCGGTGGGGCAGACGATGGCGGCGCTGGATCTGTGCACGGGGCTGCGCGTCAGCCAAAAGCGCCACCATTTGCAAAGCGGCGTCGGCCATTACGGCGTGTTCAGCGGGTCCCGCTGGACACGGGAGATCTATCCGCGGGTGCGGGCGATGATCCAGGCGTTGACCTGAGGGGTAGAAGGACGGGGCTTCCGCCCCGGACCCCGACCAGGGCTCTGCCCCCATGGCCCCTTGCGACCCACCAAAGGCACGGCCTTTGGAATGCGATTCTTTTGGTGCCTTGAAGGGTGGGGCCTACACGGACGTTTCAGCGTCCGTGTAGGCCCCATCCATCAAGGCACCAATGTTCCGGTTCCAAGGGCCGTCGCCCTTGGTGGGGTCCAGGGGCAAAGCCCC
>CALQHT020000191.1 GCA_943330455.2 Nitrosovibrio sp. Nv4
ACAACAGGTTCGGTACCCAAGTCTGGAAGACCTACAACGACATTGTCCGCGCCTGCGCCAGGGCTTGGAATTGGTTCGTCTCGGACCCGGCGAGGATCACCTCGATTGGTACCCGGGAATGGGTGATTCTTTAAGCGGGTTGGTATCAGGCCCTGGGTCCCTCCGTCAGCTTGCGATACGCGGCACCACCTTGTCGGTCAGCATGCGGAACGACCGCCCGCTCATGGGCGCGGCCATCAGATAGGTCATGCCGATCTGCTCGCCGAAGGACAGGATCTGGTCGATCACGCTCTCCGGCGTGCCGTGGATCATCACGTCGTCGAGATAATAATCCACCGGATCCTTGCCGCCGAAATCCCGCACCGTGCCCTGGCGCACATTGGCGGCGTGCTTCGGGCCGACATAGGACGCGATGGTCCATTCGGCCACGCGTTTCGCCACCGCGCGCGCTTTCTCCGCCGTTTCGTCGACCGCGATCAGACGCGCCATCGGCACGGTGCGTCCCGTGTCGCTATAGCCGGACTCGACCAGTTTCGCCCCGAAATGCTGGCGTTTCTTGATCAGGTCGGCACGCGACGAATGCGGGTCCATCAGGATCGAGTGGCCCTGGCTCGCCGCCCAGTCGATGGCGGGGATGGACGACGCCGCCATCCACACCGGCGGATGCGGCGTCTGCACCGGCTTGGGCAGCACCTCCACATTGTCGTATTGGTAGAACTTGCCTTCATGGGACAGGCGTTGGTTGGTCCAGGCCTTCAGGACGATCTCCACGGCTTCGTGGAAGCGAGGCGCGCTTTCCTCGCCCGCGATGCCGAAGGCTGCGAATTCGCTGCGTTCGAAGCCTCGCCCGGCGCCCCAGTTGACCCGCCCGCCCGACAGGACGTCCAGCAGCGCCACCTCCTCGGCCAGACGCAACGGGTTGTAGAACGGCGCCAGGGAGACCGCCGTGCCGATCCGCAGCCGCTTGGTGCGGGCGGCCGCCATGGTGCCCATCATGTGCACCGACGGGCAGACGGAGAAGCTGGAGAAATGGTGTTCCGCCAGCCAGACAGCGTCGTAGCCGGTCTCATCCATGATGGAGAACCGCTCAAGCGCCGATTCGTAGACCGAATTGAGCGGCACGGATCGGTCGCGCCACCCGAAAAACTGCAGAATGCCGACTTTCACATTTTCCTCCCGCGTCCACGCATGGGCACCCAGGCCCATGGGGATGGAGCCCGAAGCCCACGGCGATGTTGCGTCTGGGCCGGGTGAAAGTCCAACCCTTGCTGCAACCGCGGCCAACGTGGTGACGGTGCCACGCCGGGTCGACCGGGCATGAAAAAACGGCCGGAGCCTGAGCTCCGATCGTTTCGTCACCATTCCTTTGTGGCGGCGGTTACGGGGCCTCGATACCCGCGGTCAGGACCTTCCCTTTGGTTTCCGGTCCCAGGAAAACCGCGTTCACCGGAACGACCAGACACCCCGCGGTGCCGATCATCATCGGCTGCGCGAAGCCCATTTTCTGGTCTACCGCGAAGTAAACCAGGATCGGGGCCACGAAGCGGCCCCAGATCTCGCCCTGGTGATAGACGAACCCTGCCGCGGTGGCGCGGACTTCCGTCGGGAAGCGTTCCGACAGCCAGGCCGGCTTGAAGATGGCGAACAGCGGCCGTTCTACTTAAATATACTTCGCATAGAATCGGAGCCAGACGCAGACCAGCACCGGAAGGACGCCCAGGATCAGCAGGCCGTACCAGCCGCAACCTGGTCCCATTGCCTATAACGGTGCGTAAAAGAAACCATAGGCCAGCGACGACAGCGCGAAGCCGAGGCCCCAGGAGCCTTGGAGGACGCCGGAGATGAAGCCGCGGGAGCGGCCGGCCAGGATTCCATCGTCAGGGCGGCGCCCGCCGACCATTCTGTATCAACAATAATTCCGAGCGGGGCGCGTCAGAAGAAGAGGAAGGCGAAGCTGGGCGAGAAGCCGGCGATGAAGTTGCGGGCCGAATACCAGATGATGGAGATCATCAACGGCGTCTTGCGGCCCATACGATCGGCCATCCAGCCGGCGATGGTGGCCCTGGCGAGACGCATCCACAGGGTGACCGCAAACACCGCGGTGACCGCAGTCGGCGGCACTTAGAATTCCTGAATGCTTGGCAGCATGATCAGAAGAAATACGGCGAAATCGAACGCATCCAGCGTCCAATCCAACCATGCGGCGGTATAGGCACACCATTGATCCTTGGTTGGCTCTTTCCATCAAGGAATATTTGACGCAGCCACGCTGGACCCAGGCAGTTCATTGCTTTTGCGTCCTTAACCGAAATTCCCCCACCGGTGGTCTGTGCGACCTTCCTCAATGACAGCCTAATCGCAGTTTCGCGCATCCGGAATGGCTCGGCCGCGCGGTTCAGGGGGTCGAAAGGACTTTGGCGCAGTCGGAATTGGGGGCGGTCGGGATCTGCGCGCGAACGACGAACGTTGCTGTCACAGACGAGAAAGACAATTAGCGGTACGGTACATGACAGAACGGGCTTATTCCGTTGCCGCATAATTTGAGGCCGCTTGTCCGTTGCCATCGTGGGAAGGCCGTGGGTCGTTGCGTCGATCGCATCCTCATGGGCGGTGGTCGGAATTCCGCCTGGCGATCGAGAGGGAAGGTTTTTCTCGGACGAAGGTGTCGACGGAAAATCCATACACCGACATGGATCAGGATCGCGCCCCGCATGGTGGCCGCGGGTGCGATTCAACGTTGTGCGGAGTAACATCGATGACTCTAACTATGGATCGATAGGGTCGCCTCATCGTCATTGCCGGACTTGATCCACCAACCCGCCCCCTGCTGTCGAAGCGTGGGTTGCCGGATCAAGTCCGGCAATAACGGTGAGGCGTGTACTCGATCCCACAACTTTGGCTCGCACCCGGAGGCCGCCCGGCCTCGCCGCCCAATCGGGCCATTGACGTCGGCGTTCCGCCCGAACCATGCTGGCGGTCAATAAGACACGGGACAGGAAACACCCCAATGCGCCGCCGCGACCTCTTGAAGACGACCGCTGGCCTGACAGCTCTGAGCCTCGGCGGCGGTTCCTCGGCCAGTGCCCAGACCTGGCCGACCCGGCCGGTGCGGCTGATCGTGTCGTTCCCCGCCGGGGGCGCCACCGACCTGGTTGCCCGCCCCTGGGCGGACGCCTTGAGCAAGGCGTTCGGGCAACAATTCGTGGTTGAGAATCGCGCCGGCGCCTCTGGCATGATCGGCAATGAAGCGGCGTTCCGCTCGGTGGCCGACGGTCACACGTTTCTGTTCACCGGCAATACCGGCACCGTCGGGGTGCCTTTGCTCTATAAACTCAACTACGACGCGCGCCAGTTTGTCGCCATCGCGCATCTCGGCACCGGTGTTTCGGGCTTTACCATCCATCCCAGCGTCGGGGCGAAGACCTTCGCGGAGTTCCTGGATTACGCCAGGAAGAACCCGGGCAAGCTGAATTTCGGGTCGTCCGGCCTCGGCACCCAGCCGCATCTGCGTTACGAGATGCTGAAGTTCAAAACCGGCGTCGATATCGCCCATATCCCCTACAAGGGCGGGGCGGAGAGCCTGCAGGATCTGCTCGCGGGCCATATCCAGTTGATGAACGAGGCATCGACGTTGCCGCATGTCAAAGCCGGCAAACTGATCATGCTGAACGTCAACACGCCGGTCCGGTTCGTGGATTTTCCCGATGTGCCGACCCTGACCGAATGCGGGATCGCCGATGCCGACATGGGAAGCTGGTTCGGGCTGTATGGCCCACCCGGCACGCCGAAAGAAGTCGTTGCGCTCCTCAACACCAAAATCAACGAAATCTCGGCGCGCCCCGACTGGAAGACGACCATGCAGCGCGTCGCCAACCTGCCGGTGATCGCAACGACCGAGCAGGTTCAGAAGATCTGGGACGAAGACTGGAAGAGCACGGCCCAGGTCATTAAGACCGCCAACATCAAGCTGGAGTAGCGGCCACCGGCGGGACGTTCACCGGCCCCGCTATATTGCCCCCGCCCGACGCAGCGCCTCCACGTCCTCTCGGGCGAAACCCCAATCCATCAATCCCGTCTCGTTATGCGCCCCGATCCGTGGGTCGAGTTCCTGGATCTGTCCGGGCGTGTGGGAGAACCGGGGCGCGGGCGCCGGTTGCAGGACGCCGTCGACGGTCACGAAGGTGCCGCGCGCCACATTGTGCGGGTGGCTGGGCGCGTCGGCCAGGCTCAACACGCCGGCGAAACAGGCGTCGCTGCCCTCCATGATCGCGATCCAGTCCGCCTGGGTTTTGGCCAGGAACGCGGTTTCCAGGCGCGCCCGCAGGTCGGGCCAATGCGCGGGATCGCGCTGGCGGTCGCGCGGGAAGTCGGAAATGCCGAGCTTTTGGAGGAGAATGGAGAAGAATTGGGGCTCGATGGAGCCGAGGGCGATCCAGCGACCGTCGGCGCATTTGTAGACACCGTAGTAGGGCGCGCCTCCGTCCACGCCGTTGGACGCGCGGGAGTCGGTCCATCGCCCGCCGGCCATGTGGCCATAGAACGCCGCCATCAGGGACGCGGCGCCGTCGCTCATGGCGGCATCGACCACTTGGCCCTGCCCGGTGGCGCGCGCGTGCACCAGGGCGGCGAGCATGCCGACCGCCAGATACATCGCCCCGCCACCGAAATCGCCGACCAGGTTCAGCGGTGGCACCGGGCGTTCCGCGGTGCCGATCGCGTGCAGCGCGCCGGTGATGGCGATGTAGTTGATGTCGTGGCCGGCTGCCTGCGACAGCGGACCTTCCTGCCCCCATCCGGTCATCCGCCCGTAAACCAGCTTCGGATTGCGGGCGAGCGCGATATCCGGGCCAAGACCGAGCCGTTCCATGACACCAGGGCGGAACCCCTCATAGAGCGCATCGGCGGTGTCCATCAGGCGAAGGCAGGCGTCTCGCGCGGCCGGTTGTTTCAGGTCCAGCGCGACCGATTTGCGGCCGCGGCGGGTGACATGGGTCTTTTCGCCGCGGTCGCCTTCCTTGCGGTCGATCCGCAACACGTCGGCGCCCATGTCCGACAGCAGCATGCCGCAAAACGGTCCCGGGCCGATGCCCGAGAATTCCAGGATCTTCACCCCGTTGAGCGGTCCTGTGGCCATGGTTTGTGTTCCCCTCCGGTTATGTCCGCGTGACATGGGCTGTCCGCGGCCCGGTCACGGTGTCTTGCGGCACAGTCTGCCTTGTGCGCGGTTTCGGTCAACCATGCGTGGTTCGGGTGGCCTGGATAGACGGGGATCGTCCGATTTGAGACACTCGCCCGCGATAACGATGGGGAGGCGCGACATGCTGGAAACCAGAGACGGCGGGTGTCATTGCGGCCGGGTAAGATTCCGCGCCAAGGTCGACCTGGACCTGCTGTCACAGTGCAGTTGCACCATCTGCACGAAGAAGGGGATCTTCCACCTGCCGATCTTCCCGGAAGATTTCCAGTTGTTGAGCGGCAAGGATGCGCTGACTGTCTATACGTTTGAAACCGGCGTGGCGCAGCATCCGTTCTGCTCCCATTGCGGGATGCACGCGTTTTACATCCCGCGTTCGCAACCGGACAAGATCACCGTGAACGCGCGATGCCTGGACGATATCGATGGTCCGGCGCTGAAGCCGACGCGGTTCTTCGATGGCAGGCATTGGGAGGACGCACAGCGCAACCGGATCTCGGTCGGCGGTCATGTGTCGCCGCCGGGATGGCAAGGTGCCTCGACGTTGAAGCGTATTTTGGATCGGGCGCTGGGGTAGCTTCGACGCCACGGTATCGGTCGGGGAGAATCCGAGAATGTGGCACGATGCCAGGTGCCGACTTGGGAAATCGTGATCGAGATGTGCGAATGATGTCGCCCGCTGGAGAGCCGGGGGATTCCTCGACCGGCCCTTTGCGCCGAAATGTATGGTTACCGTCGCGGGATTCGGGACGCGACGGCTGGCACAATCCGTCGGTCTCGCCTAAGCGGGACAGCACAGATCAGACACGGGAGCAGGCCACATGGACCCAGACCTCATTCCCTATTCGCCAATCCGGCACCGGCCGGTGCTGCGATGGCCCAACGGCGCGCGGGTCGCGCTGTGGGTGGTGCCGAATATCGAGCATTATGAATACCAGCCGAAATATGTCCGGGTTCGCGACCCGTGGCCTCGGTCGCCGCATCCGGATGTGCTGAGCTACGCGCAACGGGATTACGGCAACCGGGTCGGGTTGTGGCGGCTGTTCGGGCTGACCGACGATCTGGGCATCAAATGCACCGTCAGCCTGAACATGACGGTCATCCAGCATTACCCGGCGATCCTGGAAGCGATGGAAAAGCGTGGCTGGGAATACATGTCCCACGGCATCTACAACACGCGCTACCACTGGAACTTCACCGCCGACGAAGAGCGGGCGGCGATGCTGGAAAGCCGG
The DNA here is from genome assembly GCA_943330455.2 of Nitrosovibrio sp. Nv4. Taxonomy (GTDB): domain Bacteria; phylum Pseudomonadota; class Alphaproteobacteria; order Acetobacterales; family Acetobacteraceae; genus Rhodopila. The sequence goes on from CALQHT020000191.1 coordinate 6,430, forward strand.
GAAATCCACCGCAGCCTGACCGGGCGCGAGCAACGCGGCTGGTTCAGCCCGGCGGTCACCAACACGGTGAACACCTTCGATCTGGCGGCCGAGTGCGGCTACGACTACACGGCCGATCTGTATCACGACGACCAGCCGTTTCCGTTGCGGGTGAAGACCGGCAACCTGGTCTCGATTCCCTATTCGGTGGACCTGAACGACGCCATCCTGCTCCGCCATGGGGAGGAAGTGGGGGAGTTCACCCGCCAGATCCGCGACTATTTCGATACCGTTTATGAGGAAGGCGCCGAACAGGGGCGGGTGATGTGCATCGCGCTGCATCCGTACTGGATCGGCCAGCCGCATCGCATCAAGGCGTTCCGCGCGGTCATGGAATATATCCTTTCGCACAGCGGCGTCTGGGTGACCACCGGGGCCGAGATCGTCGACTGGTACCGGAACAATCACCTGTCCGCCATAGAGGCGCATCTGGCCGCGCGGGAGGCCGCCAATGGTTGAGTTCGTTCCGGCCAAGGTGCCGCCCGTCCATGAACAGCGCGATCCGGGGATGGATCACGCGCATTATCCATATCGGATTCTGCCCGAGGCGCCTCGGTTCGCCTGGCCGGGTGGGGCGCGGATTGCCCTGACCGTGACCGTGGTGCTGGATCATTGGGAACTGGCGGCGCCGGAGGGCGAAAGCCCGGATCCTCGGATCGTTTCGCCGCTGGGGAAATTCTTTCCGGACTGGCTGACCTTCAGCCATCGGGCCTATGGCGCCCGGGTGGGGATTTTCCGCATTCTGGACGTGCTGGACCGTTTTGGTATCGTCCCGTCCGTGGCGCTGGGCAGTGCCGCGGCGAAACGATACCCTGAACTGGTGGACGAACTGGTGCGCCGCAACGCCTGCTTCATGGCACATGGCAGCCACGCCACGCGCCGCATCACCAGCAAGATGTCACTGGAGCAGGAACGCGCCTTCATCGCCGAGGCTCGCCAAAGCATCGCCGCCGTCGCCGGGGAGGCGCCTCTTGGTTGGTGCGGGCAGGATTTCAACGAATCCTTCGACACGCCGGCGCTGCTGACCGAGGCCGGGTTCGCCTATACGACCGACTGGGCCAACGACGACCGGCCTTTTCTGCTGGGGCCGTATCCGTCGGGGAGCCTGCTGGCGCTGCCGCCGCAACCGGAATGGAATGATCAGGAGATCATGTGGCTACGGCGCATCCCGGCGCCTGTCTGGACAGACAGTGTGGCGGAGGGGTTTTCGTATCTGCATGAGGAAGGCGGCGGGGTGTTCAACCTGACCCTGCACCCATGGGTGACCGGGCAGGCGCATCGGATCCGCTATCTGTCGGATGCGCTGCACCGGATCATGGGCAAACCGAACACCTGGGTCACCACGACCGATGAGGTCGCCAAGGCCGCCCGCGCGCAGTTGTAATCGGCTCCCTTGGACGGAGAGGGACTTTCTGAGAACGGGGCTCGGGTACCGACATCGCCTTTTCCGTCATGGCCGGGCTTGACCCGGCCACCCACGCGATGGCGGAAATATCAGCGTTTGCAAACGTTGGCCCAAACCCGGGGGCGGGTGGCCGGGTCAAGCCCGGCCATGACGGTGGGGGACGGGGTCCGGACCGAAAAGGTCCGTGTTCCATCCCCCAAGGTGTCAATGCAGTAGCCGCCGGACCGAACGCTGATCAGTCGTTGATGGCGGCGTAGACAAGATCGCGGAACAGCAGCCGGTAGTGCTCGCGCTGCACCGGGGCCTGGATCATCATGACGGCTAACAGGCGTTCGGCCGGATCGACCCAGAACGTGGTGCCCGCCGCGCCACCCCAATAGTAGTTGCCAACCGAGCCCGGGAACGGCGCCATGCCCGCGCTGGTGCGGACGGCGAAGCCCAGGCCGAACCCGTGACCGGGCGGCAGCAGATCGGCCGGGCCGGTGACGGTGCCCAGATGGTCGGCGGTCATCAACTCCACCGTCTTGCGGCCCAGCAAGCGAGTATCGCGCAGGCGCCCGCCGCCCAGCAGCATTTGCAGGAACCGCGCATAATCCATCGTGGAGGCGACCATGCCGCCGCCGCCCGACTCGAAGATCGCCGGCCGCTTCACGTCTAGCAGCGCCACGTCGGTGCCGTTCTCCGGGTCTTTCGCGAAAGGTTCGGCGATGCGGTCCCAGTCCTTTTCTGGGACTGAAAACCCGCTGTCGGTCATGCCCAGCGGGCGCAGGATGCGCTCGGACAGGAAGGTGCCCAAGGTCTGGCCGGAGATAACCTCCACCAGGCGGCCCAGCACGTCGGTGGAGCGGCTGTATTCCCAGCGCGTCCCCGGCTGGTGCAGCAGAGGCAGCGCCGCCAGACCGGCCGCCTGTTCGGCATTGGTCTGGCGCAGGCGGGCGATCCTGCCCTCCATATAGGCCTTGTGGACCAGGGTGTTGCCGCGGAATTCATAAGTCAGGCCGGAGGTGTGCCGCAGCAGGTCCTGCACCGAGATCGGCCGGTTGGCGGCCACCGTATCCAGCAAGCCGCCAGTGATGACACCGACCTTGGTGGTGGCAAATTCCGGGATATATTTGCTGATCGGATCGCCGAGAAGCAGACGCCCTTCCTCCCACAGCATCATGACCGCGACCGAGACGATCGCCTTGGTCATGGAATAGATGCGGAAGAGGGAATCGCTAGCCATTGGCGCGCCGCTGGCGGGATCCTGAGTGCCGAAGGTCTCGAAATAGGCGATTTTGCCGTGGCGAGCGACCAGCGCGACGGCGCCGGGGATGTGGCCGCTGGCGACGCGGTCCTTGATGGCGGTGGACAGGCGGTCGAGCGCGGCGGCGGACAGGCCGACTTCCTCGGGTTTGGCGGTTTGCAGGGGTTCGGTGGTCATTGTCTTGGGTCTCCTTCGTCCGTCATCATGGCACAGGGGGCGGCGGACTTGGAGAGGCGATCGGGGGGAGGAGAGAAAGCCTCGGGGCTCCGCCCCGGACCCCGGCGAGGGGCTTTGCCCCCTCGACCCCCACCAAGGCTGGGCCTTGGATGCCGTTAATTGGGTTGGGGAAGCATGGGGGCCGACCGTGGCGTTTCAACGTCCGTGTCGGCCCCCATGCTTCCCCAACCCAACTGATCGCGGTCCAGGGGCCGTGCCCCTGGTGGGTTCGAAGGGCGAAGCCCTCGCGGGGTTTGGGGCAGAGCCCCAAGGCTTTCTGTCCCCTAAACCGTGAACTGCTCCACGATAATCCGTTCCGACAGCCCCTGATCGGGGTCGAACAGCACGGTCACGCTGACGGACCGGTCCTCGCTGACCGCGACCGAGGCGACATCCCGCACCTCCGTGAAGTCGGCCACCGCCGCGGTGGGGCGTTTGTCGGTTTCCAGCACCTCGAACAGCACTTCGGCGGTGCTCGGCAGCAGGGCGCCGCGCCAACGTCGGGGGCGGAAGGCACTGATCGGGGTCAGCGGGAACAGATTGGCCGACAGCGGCACGATCGGGCCGTGCGCGGACAGATTATAGGCGGTCGACCCCGCCGGCGTGGAGATCAGCACGCCATCGCAGGACAATTCCGCCAGGCGCACGCGGCCATCGACGGTGACGCGGATTTTCGCGGCCTGGCGCAGTTGGCGCAGCAGACTGACCTCGTTGAAGGCGAGAGCCTCCTCGACCGTGCCGTTGACGGTGATCGCGTGCATGCGCAACGGATGCAGCACCGCCGCCTGCGCTCGGGCGAGCCGGCCGAACAGATCGTCCTCGTTGTAGGCATTCATCAGGAAGCCGACCGAGCCGCGATTCATGCCGTAGACCGGCGTGTTCCGAGCCAGCACGCGGTGGATGGTTTCCAGCATCGACCCATCGCCACCCAACGCCACGACGAGCGACGCGGAGGCCAGCGGACAATCCCCATATCGGGCCACAAGTCGCGCGCGCGCATCCTGGGCGAGCGGCGAAGGAGCGGCCTCGAACGCAAGTTCTCCGGGCTGGTAGATCCGGCCCCAGGCCGGGACCGGCGCGGGCGGCTGAAAGCTCAAATCCGCTTCCGATGTTCCAGGACGGGCATGTCTCGGCGGACCCGAGCGGTCACCGTCTGATCCAGACGCGCCGTGGCCCAGCCGATGCCGTCCGAGACTTTCGCCACGACATGGCCCCATGGGTCGCAGATCATGGAATGCCCGTAGGTGAACCGAGCCTCGCCCTTGCCTTCGAGATGCTTGCCCCAGGTGGCGGGCGCGGCAAACCAGCACTGGGTTTCGATGGCGCGGGATTTGATCAAAGTCTCCCAATGGTCCTTGCCGGTGGCCGCGGTGAACGCGGATGGGAGAAAGATCAGTTCGGCGCCCTGCTTGCGCAGTTCCCAGAACAGGTCGGGGAAACGGATATCGTAGCAGATGGCGGCGCCGACCTTCACGCCGTCTGCCTCATACGTCACGACCTGGTCACCGGCGCCGTAGGTGTTGCTTTCGCGATAGCCGGTGCCGTCGGGAGCGACGATGTCGAACAGGTGCATCTTGCGGTAGCGCGCGAGCTCGGTGCCGTCAGGGTTGAACACCACGGTGGTGTTGAACAGCTTCTCCGGCCCTTTTTCGATGATGGAGCCGCCGTGGACATGCACTTTCGCGGCGCGCGCGGTTTTCCGCATGAACTCATAGGCGGGGCCACCGGGTTCGTTGGAGCCGGGTTCGGGGAGGGTTTCCGCGTTGGCCATGCGGCTGGCGCGGTCGCCACCGAGGGAGGACCAGACTTCCGGCAGGCTGATGATATGTGGTTTGTCGTCGGCCACGGCGGACTCGATCAGGCGACGGGCCTGGGCGATGTTATCGTCCTTGTTGGCGCCGGGGTTCATCTGCACGACGGTCACGCGCATCGAAAGGCTCCTGCTGACGGGGTGGGTGGAGAGAAGCGCATTGGGCGGGTTGTGGCAACCTGGGGGGGGGGGCGGCTGGTCGCTCGCATTCCACCTAATCGGCACCGCGGCTTCGTCCCAGATGGCCGTCAGTAGGTCAATTCAGGAAAGATGCTGTGCCATCGACCGCAGCATTCCCAGCCCACAACCTGCTGCGGTCGCCTTCTCAGGACCGAAGCCTGCCAGGAATCGTGGACCTGGATACTCTCGTTGCAGGCCCAATTGTGCCGCCTCGTACTGCAAGAGCCTTCCGTCATTCAACAAAACGGGCTCCTCGCTGTTTGGAGTGGGTGGTAACGAACCGATTTACGGGTGGGCTCTGGCTGCTCTGGCCCACCTGAGTCGAGCGTGACGCTGGGCTGAGCCACCGTCAAGGACGCTTCGCGCCGCTACGCGGTGGCCTTCGGCCATCCTTGACCGTGGCTCAGCCCAGCGTCC
>CALQHT020000192.1 GCA_943330455.2 Nitrosovibrio sp. Nv4
AGATGGGTCGGCCGTGACGCCACCTCCGGGCCGATATGAAGCCAGTCAGGACGTGATCGGGGCGCCGCCGGCGGTCTGATGACCGCGCCGGCGCAGCCGAACAGCCGTCGTTATTGATCGAAAATCCCGAGTCCGACAGGCTGCTAGATCCGGGCACGCTGCAACCGGCAATTGCCCGCAACAAGACCTGGCAGGCCCGGACCAAGACACGGATCCTCGACATCATCGGTTGCCTGGCGTTGCTGGTCCTGACATTGCCGGTGATACTGGTCACGGCGCTGCTGGTGCGGTTGGACAGTCCCGGTCCCGTGTTCTATCGGCAACTGCGCGCCGGGCTGAACGGCCGACCGTTCATGCTGATCAAATTCCGCAGCATGGCGGTCGATGCGGAGGCGTGCGGCACAGCGCGATGGGCCCAGCGGCGCGATCCCAGGATCACCCGGGTCGGCGCCTGGATCCGTCCGTTACGGATCGACGAATTGCCGCAGCTCCTGAACGTGCTGCGTGGTGAAATGAGCCTCATCGGGCCCCGGCCGGAACGTCCGGTCTTTGTCGAACAGCTCGCCGAGGTCATCCCGCACTATCATGAACGCAGCGCCGTCAAGCCTGGCATTACCGGGTGGGCGCAGGTAAATTTCCCCTATGGGGCATCGGTCGAGGATGCGCGGGAGAAGCTGGCCTACGACCTCTATTACGTGAAGAACCGCGGGTTGGTCCTCGATCTCCTGATCCTGCTGTCAACGGTGCGCGTGGTGTTGTTCCGAGAGGGCGCCCGCTGACCGTTTGGGTTACAAGCGGTCGATCCGGATGGTCACGCAAGCTGCGGTGGCACTATAAATACCAACCGGAATACCAACCGGCCGAAGGATTGACCCATGCGCAGCCCCCTCGTCATTGCCGGGTCAATCCGGGCAATAACGGCGTAGGGGCGTTATAGGTCAGTCTTCCGGCCAGTTGGCATAACCCTCCTTCTTGCCCGCCTGTCAGGACACGGCCGCGCCGAAATCCATGAATTTCTCTCCCTCATCGATGATCGTCCTCCATCTCGGCTGTGCGCTGATTTACGTCGCGCTCGCCGCGTTGGTGCTTGCGCGCCGATCGAGTAGCCGGACCGGAACCTGGCTCGCCCTGGCCTGCCTGACGACCGCCGCGTGGGCAGGCGCGGTGGCATGGGACTGGCAGTCCCACGACTGGAAATCCCCCAATGGGCAGTCTTACGGCGGGGGCCTGTCCGGTTGGCTGGAATTGGCCCGCTCGGTCGCCTGGTACGGGTTCATTCTGCATCTTTACCGCCAGACGATCACGGCGCACCGCCAGCTTTCCCAGGCGTTCACGACAATGGGGTTGCTCGCGTTGCTGGTCGTCGCGGGATTGCCGCTGGCGAGTATTCTGGCCGAACAGCAGGCGGATCTCCAATCGGTGACCGCACTGGCATTGCGGCTGGGCTTCTCGGTCTGCGGCATCCTTTTGCTGGAAAACCTGTATTTCAACACCTCGCCGGAATTCCGTTGGCACATCAACCTGCTCTGCATTGCCCTGGGCGGCATGGCGATCTACGACCTGCTGCTGTTTTCCGACGCGGTCCTGTTCGGTCGCATCTCCTATCCGCTGCTCGAAGCCAGGGCGCCAATCACGGCGCTTGCCGCGCCCCTGATCGCCTTGACGACGGTCCGCAACCGGCACTGGAAGGTGGATATCCACGTATCCCGCGACGTCGTCTTCCACAGCGTGACCCTGATCGTCAGCGGCATATTCCTGGTCGGACTCGCCGCCGCGGGGGAGCTGTTTCGGCGTCGCGGCGCACAATGGGGCCAGGTCGCCGAAGTCAGCCTGATGTTCGGCGGCCTGATGGCGGTCGCGGTTCTGATGTCCTCGGGGTCCATCCGATCGCGCGTCCGCGGCTGGCTGGTCGAGAATTTCTTCAGCTTCCGCTACGACTACCGGCGGGAGTGGATGCGCTGCATCGAAACGCTGACGGCGCCCGAAGCCCATGTGAGCCTGCCGGGGCGCGCGATCCGGGCGGCGGCGGGGGTGGTGGACAGTCCGGCGGGGACCCTGTTTCTGCGCGCGCCCGACGAAGTCGCGTTTCAGTGGGCGGGATCGTGGAACATGCCGGCTCTGACCTTGCCGATCCCACCCGGGCACGGGATCATCCCGGCCTTCCGTGACGGGGATTGGATCGTCGTCATCCGGGAGCAAAGCAACACGGACGGCTGGTTCCCAGGCCTCGGGGCCACCTGGCTGGCCGTGCCGCTCAGTCACCTGGGTGCGTTGATCGGGTTTGTCGTGCTGGCACCGCCGCGTGCCCCGTTCACCTTGGATCGGGAATCCTTCGACCTGCTGCGCGTGGTCGGGCGCGAAATCGCCAGCCGGGTCGCCGAACAACGCGCCACGCAGGTGTTGGCGCAGACGCGGGAGCTGCGTGAATACAGCCAGCGTTTCGCTTTCGTCATCCACGACATCAAGAACGTATCCGGCCAGCTTTCCATGTTGCTGTCCAACGCCGAGGTCTATGCCGACAACCCGGAGTTCCAGCGCGACATGCTGGCAACAGTGCGGGCATCGGTGGGCAAGATCACCCGTCTGCTGACCCGCTTGCAGGCCGAACGCCAGGAACGCAGCCATGCCCTGGTAATCCCGGCCGATCGGCTGCGCGACCTCGTCGAGCAGATCGGCCTGACCCGCCACGCGACGGTTCGCCTGCACGACGCGGGCGCCAATGTCGCGGTGGCCATGGACCCCGAGGCGTTCGACGCCGTGATCACGCATCTTCTCAACAACGCCTTGGAAGCCGGTGGCGACGGCGACCCCGTCGAGATCGCCGTCCGTCACGATGCGTTGAGCGTCACCATCGATGTCACCGACCGCGGGCTCGGCATGAGCCCCGAATTCGTCCGCGATGCGCTTTTCCGTCCTTTTGCCACCACAAAGGATGGCGGACACGGTATTGGTGCGTACCAGACGCGGGAACTGCTCCGCGAGGCCGGAGGTGACCTGTTGGTGCTGACAGAGGCTGACAAGGGAACGACAATGCGCATCCTGCTGCCGCTCATGAGCGCGGTGAGCGGGCGGACCGACGCGTTGTCCGTATGAGCGGAGCCTGATCATGGCCAAGCCCAAACTGCTGATTGTCGAGGACGACGAAGGCCTTTGCTCCCAGTATCGATGGGCGTTCCCGGCCCGCGACGTGCTGATGGCCCATGCGCGCCCGCAGGCGCTGGCGATCATTCGCAAGGAAGACCCGCCGGTCGTGATCATGGATCTCGGTCTGCCGCCCGATCCGGACGGTGTCAGCGAAGGGTTCGCCATCCTGGAGGAAGTCTCGCGGATCGCGCCACGCACAAAGGTGATCGTGGTGACCGGCAACGGCGAGCGGCGCAATGCGCTGAAGGCGGTCGCGGTCGGGGCGTATGACTTCTGTGAAAAGCCGGTCGAACTCGACGTTCTGCGCACCATCATCGAACGCGGTCTGAACCTGCACCGGTTGGAGGAGGAGAACCGTCGCCTCGCTTCCATGCCGGCACCCTCTCCGATCGAACGCATCGTCACCGCGAATGCCTCGATGCTGAAAGTGTGCCGCGACGTCGAACGGCTCGCCACCACCAATGTCCCGGTGCTGTTGCTGGGCGAAAGCGGCACCGGCAAGGAGGCGCTGGCCCAGGCGCTGCACGAACTCGGGCCGCGCGCCAAGCAGCCCTTCGTCGCCATCAACTGCGGCGCGATCCCGGAAAACCTGCTGGAAAGCGAACTGTTCGGCCATGAGCGCGGGGCGTTCACCGGCGCGGTGAAACAGTCGATCGGCAAGATCGAGGGGGCCAACAAGGGCACCTTGTTCCTCGACGAAATCGGCGACCTGCCGCATCCGTTGCAGGTGAAGCTGCTGCGCTTCCTGCAGGACCAGGTGGTGGAGCGTATCGGCGGGCGGCAAAAAATCCAGGTCGATGTCCGCATCGTCTCGGCGACCAACGCCAATCTGGAAGACAAGATTCGCCAGGGCGTGTTCCGGGAAGATCTTTTCTATCGCATGAACGCGGTGACCGTCCGTATCCCGCCCTTGCGGGAACGGGGCGGCGATTCCTCGCTGTTGGCCAATTTCTTCCTGAACCGCTTCAATCAGGAATTCGGGCGCAATATCAGGGGCTTCACGGAAGCCGCGACCATGGCCATGACCTCCCACCCCTGGCCTGGCAACGTGCGGGAGCTGGAAAACCGCATGAAGCGGGCCGTCGTCATGGCGGACAAGCGGATGATCGACGCCGCGGACCTCGATCTCGCGGTCGATGAGGGCGCGCCGCCCGATCTGGATCTGCGGTCGGCACGCATGCGCGCGGAACGGGAAGTCATCCAGGTTGCACTCGCGCGCAGTAATCATACGATGGCGGTTGCGGCCCGGATGCTGGGAATCAGCCGTCCGACCCTATATGGGCTGATGGAAGCACACGGGCTGGAAACCGATATCGCTAAAGGCACTCCAGGGAGCAACCCAGGGGGGACAGTGGTGGCGGATGGCGTCGATGGCCGAACGCCAGCGCGTGGCGGTATGACGAGAACGGATAGCAATTGAGGTACTGGGACATGCGTTACAGGTCTCTTGGCTGGGTTGGCATGGTTGCTTGGTTGGGCCTCTGGCCGTCCACCGGGCATGCCGACAACCTGTCGAACGCGCGTGAGGCCATGAAGAAGGGCGATCTGAAGACCGCCCAGATCGAGCTGCGCAACGCCATCCGCTCCGATCCGCAAAACGCGGAGGCGCGTTACTGGCTCGCCCGTGTCGCTATCGAACTCGGCGATCCCGTCGCCGGTGAACGAGAGGCCGCCGCGGCGCGGGACCGGGGTTATGACCCTGCTCAGGCGGTGCCATTGCTGGCCCAGGCAATGCTGGCGCAGAATAAGTTCGAGCAGTTGCTCCAGGCGCTGAAGCCCGACGGCAAGAACGCATCCCTGGACGCATCCATTCTGGTGGCCCGCGGCTATGCGCTGATCGGACTGCAACGTCCTGAAGAAGCGCAGAAATCCTTCGCCGAAGCGCAGCAGGTCGCGCCGAACGCGGTTGAGCCGCTGCTGGCTGACGCGCGTCTCGCCGTCGCACGAGCCGATCTGCCGGGGGCGGAGGCCAAGATCGAGCGTGCTTTGGTCGCGCAACCCAAATCGGTCGAAGCCTTGCTCGCCAAGTCGCAGTTGCTGCGGCTCAAGAGCGATGCCAATGGCGCCATGTCGGTGCTGGATGAGCTGCTGACCGACCAGCCCAGTGCAATGGCCGCTCGCCTGGATCGCGCCAGCCTGGCGATCGCCATCGGCAAAAACGACATTGCCAAGTCGGATATCGATCTGGTCCTGAAAGCGACGCCGGGCAATGTGCAGGCGATCTATCTGCGCGCCGTGATGTCGGCGCAGGCCCGGAACTTCAAAGCCGCCGACGCCGATCTCGATCGGATTGCCGCATACATACCCCGCTTGCCGCGGGCCTATTACCTCCAGGCCGTGATCAAGGAGCAGTTGGGCCAGTACGAGCAGGCCGACGAAGCGGCCCGCAAGTATCTGGGACGCGCGCCCAACGATCTGGCCGCCTACAAGGTGCTGGCGCGGATCCAGTTCGCCAAGCGTCGGCCGGATCTCGTCGTCGATACGTTGGCGAAGGTGGCGGAAACCGGGAAGGGCGACGCCGAGACCTTCGATCTGCTGGGCCGAGCGTATGCGGCGACGAGTCGCCCGACGGAGGCGGTGCAGAGCTTCCAGAAGGCCGAAACGATGGCGCCGAACGATGTCGGTTTGCAGACCCGTCTCGCCTCTGTCCGCATGGGTATGGGGGAAGTGGACGCTGCCGTCGGCGATCTGGAACAGACCTTGAAGCTCGCCCCGAAGCTGCCCGCGGTGGGGGAGGCGCTGTTCTTCGCCGCGCTCGCGACCGGCGATCCCGCCCGTGCCGCCTCGGCATTGGACAAGGTGCGGGACGCGCAGGGCGATACCGAACTCGTCGGCAATCTGGAGGGTTTGTACAAGCTGGCGATGATCGATATCGCCGGCGCGGAAGCGAAATTCGCCGAACTGGTGAAAAAATATCCGGACTTCACGCCGGCCAAGATCAACCTTGCGCGCGTGTATTCGATGCAGGGCCGCGGCCCCGACGCCGAGAAGCTGCTGATCGACGTGCTCGGCAAGCAAGCCAACGCCGAGCCGGCTTTGAGCATGCTGGCGTCCGGCTACGTGCAGACGCAACGTTTGCCGCAGGCGATTGCCCTGGTGGAGCGCGCGTTGGTCGCGGAGCCGAACAATGTTCGGATCAAGGTCAGCCTTGGCGATCTGTTTATCCGCGCCGGAACCCCGCAAAAGGCGCTGGAAGTGGTCGACAAGGAGAAGGGGGCCGCCGCCACCAGCACCGAAATGCTCAGCCTGCGCGCCGCCGCGCAACTGGCACTGGGGCAGAAGAAGGAAGCCCGCGGCACCTATGTCGAGCTTCTGAAACAGGACCCCAGCGTGGTCGGTGCGCGTCGGCAGTTGGTTGCTTTGCTGATCGAGGCGGGCGATTTTGAAAGCGCGCGCAGCACGCTGACCGCCGGGATCGCGGCGACACCCCGCAATTATCAGCTCTACCAGGACCTGGTCATGATCGACCTGAAGTCCACGGGCTTGGAAGCGGCGCTGGCTTCGGCCGACCGGCTGATGGCGCAGGATCGTGATTTTCCGATGATCCGGTCACTGAAGGGCGATATCTTCCTGGCCGCGAACCGGCCGAACGACGCCGTGACAGCCTTTATGGAGGCGCTGAAAACCTCCCCGTCCGGGGTTCTGCTGACCCGCGCGGCCGGTGCGTTGTTGCGATCCGGGAAGGGCAACGAAGCCGTCACCCTGTTGACCGACTGGCTGAAGAAGAACCCGGAAGATCTGGTCGCGACGGCTCAGTTGTCCGAGATCTATCTCGCGAACAACCAGTTGCCCGATGCGGCGAAGATGTTGGAGACGATCCTCAAGCAGAAGCCGCACGAGTCGATCGCGCTGAATAACCTGGCCTGGATCTACCAGCAGCAGGGCGACGCACGAGCACATGGGTTGGCGCGTCAGGCCTATGTGTTGGCACCGGGGCCGCAGACGGCGGATACCCTGGGATGGATTCTGACGACGTCCGGCAAGGCTGCCGATGGTCTGGCGTTGCTGCGCCAAGCCTATGCGGAGGCGTCGAACGACCCGCGCATCCAATACCATTACGCGGTTGCGCTGAAGGAAACCGGCAACAAGGATGAGGCGATCAAGCACCTGAACGGCGTTATCGCGGTCAAGGCCGATTTCCCGGAAAAGATCGAGGCGCAGAACCTGCTGGACAAGCTGGCCAAGGGGTCCTGAACGGAGCAGTGCCGCCGCTACGACTGCTGACGTTCTCGACGCTGTATCCAAGCGATACGAAACCCAACCACGGGGTCTTCGTCGAGAACCGGCTTCGCAATCTTGTGGCCAGCGGCCAGGCCGTCAGCACGGTCCTGGCCCCGGTGCCCTGGTTTCCGTCCACCAATCCCCGCTTCGGGGACTGGGCTCGGCTGGCGGCGACGGTGCGACAGGAGACGCGGCACGGGCTTGTCGTGTTGCACCCGCGCTATCCGGTGATCCCGAAACTGGGGATGTCGGCTGCGCCGTTCCTGCTGTATCGCGCGATGCGTCCCGTGCTTGCCCGCATGTTGGCCGAGGGGGCTCGGTTCGACGCGATCGACGCCCATTACGTCTATCCCGATGGTGTGGCGGCGGTCTGGCTGGGGCAGCATTTTGGGCTGCCGGTAGTGGTGACGGCGCGGGGCACAGATGTCAGCCTGATCCCTCGGTTCCGGGTGCCGAGGCGGTTGATCCAGGGGGCGATCCGGGGAGCGGCGGCGCTGATTACGGTCAGTGCGGCGCTGAAGACGGCTCTGGTCGAGCTAGGTGCGCCCGAGGACAAGGTCACCGTCCTGCGCAATGGCGTCGATACCGCGCTGTTTCGGCCTCCCGCGGACCGGGACGCGGCGAGGGCAGTGTTGGGCCTGACCCGACCCACGTTGATTTCGGTCGGGCTGCTGATCGAACGCAAGGGCCACGACCGCACGATAGAGGCGATGGCGCAATTGCCCGGGTTCGATCTGCTGATCGCGGGGGAGGGGCCGGAGCGCGACAATCTCCTGACGTTGATCAATCGCCTTGGCCTGTCCGAACGGGTGCGTCTGCTTGGGGCTCGCCCCCATGCGGAATTGCCGGCGCTGTATGGGGCGGCGGATGCGTCGGTTCTGTCGTCCTCGCGAGAGGGCTGGGCGAACGTGCTGCTGGAATCGATGGCGTGCGGAACGCCGGCGGTTGCCAGCAACATCTGGGGCAACCCGGAAGTGGTGCAGGAGATCGCCGCGGGCGTGATCACCGAGACCAACACGCCGGACGGGATTGCAACGGCGGTCCGGCGCCTGTTCGATGGGATGCGGCCTCGGGCCGAGACTCGGGCTTATGCCGAACGGTTTGGGTGGGATGAAACGACGGAGGGGCAGTTGGCGCTGTTTCGGCGGGTGGTGGGGTAGGGGGCGTGTGGCTCGACGCCCCACCCACTGGGTGTCGGAGACGAGCGACGGACCACCTTGACCCGAGCCCCCACCGCCCCTCCAATCCAGCCCACACATCCTCGGGGTTCGGCACATGAAAATCACCGTCTACGGCGCCGGCGCGATTGGCGGGCACCTCGCGATGCGGCTGAACCGGGCCGGGGCGGATGTCTCCGTCATCGCCCGAGGCGCCCATCTGGCCGCGATCCAGCAAAACGGCTTGACCGTCCACGCCGTTGACGGCGTCCATCAAGCCAAGGTCAATGCCACCGACAATCCGGCCGCGCTCGGCCCGCAAGACGCGGTGTTTGTCACGGTCAAAGCCCCGGCACTGCCAGAGGTCGCGGCTGGAATCGGACCGTTGCTCGGCGCCGACACCCCGGTCGCGTTTGTCATGAACGGCATACCCTGGTGGTATTTCAACCACCTGGACGGCCCGCATCGGGACAAATCCCTGCCTCGGATCGACCCGAACGACGCGCTGCGGAACGTCCTCGGCCCCAATCGCACCATCGGTGGGGTCGTCTATTCCGCCAGCGCCGTCATCGAACCCGGCGTCATCGACGTCGAGCAACCGAAAAGCCGCTTCATCCTGGGTGAACCCGACGGTACTGCCAGCGACCGCGTCCGCGTTCTGACCGACCTGATTACCGAGGGCGGCATCAGCGGGGAGGCAACCACCGCCATCCGCACGGAAATCTGGAACAAGCTGATCAGCAACCTCGCGGGCGGGACCTTGGCGGTGCTGACCGGCTGCGCGCCGAAGACCAACTACACGGAACCGGCGTTGAGGGCCGCCGCTCTTCTCGCCATGCAGGAGGCCGCCTCGATTGCCCAGGCGCTGGGTGCCTCCCCAACGACGAACCACGAGGCGCGGGTCACCAGCCAGTCGTCCATGGATCATAAGCCGAGCATCTTGCAGGATTTGGAGCTGGGGCGGCGGATGGAGGTGGATGGGATGTTCGACGCGCCCCTGACCTTGGCTCGGATGGCTGGGGTGGCGACACCGACGCTCGATCTGCTGGTTGGCTTGTGCAAGGTGCGGACATCGGCCGCGGGGCTTTACGACCGATAGGGCCATGGCCCGATTCCGGGCACCGCGCTATATCCGCTGAAACCGCAACGGGGGAACCAGGATCATGGAAACACGCATATTCGGCCGGACGGGGATGCCGATCTCGATCCTGGGATTTGGCTGCGGGGCGGTTGGCGGGTTGATGGTGCGCGGTGCGCCGCAAGACCAGGAGCGCGCGGTGGCGCGGGCTCTGGAGGTCGGGATCAACTACTTCGACACCGCCGTCCAATACGGGCATGGAGCGTCGGAGACCAATCTCGGCGCGGTGCTGGCTAAGCTGAAACCGGCGCAGGCGTTCGTGGGCACCAAGGTCCGGCTGCCTCCGGAAGATTTCAACCGCGTCGACGCCGCGGTCGCCGAATCCCTCGACGGCAGCCTCAAGCGGCTTGGCATGGACCATGTGGATATTTTCCATCTGCACAATGCCATCACGGTGAACGGCGGCGGCGACACGCTGAGCGCCAAACAGGTGCTGGAACAGGTGGTGCCCGCGTTCCAGAAACTGCAGAAATCCGGGAAAACCCGGTTCCTGGGCATCACCGCGGTGGGCGAGACGGCGGCCTTGCATCAAGTGGTGGACGCCAATGTCTTCGACAGCGCCCAGGTCAGCTACAACATGCTGAACGCCTCGGCCGCCCAGCCGCTGCCGGCTGGGTATCCGGCGCAGGATTACGGTCGTCTGTTCGACCATACCCAGAAAGCCGGAGTCGGTGTCGTCGGCATCCGCGTGCTGGCTGGCGGTGCGTTGACCGGCACCGCCGAACGCCACCCCATCGCAAGCCCGCCCCCGGCCCCAATCGGGTCGGCGCTGAACTACGAGACCGACATGGAACGCGCCCAACGTCTGATGCCACTGGTGCGGGAAGGCTTCGTCGGCTCCCTGCCCGAGGCCGCGACCAGGTTCGCGATTTCCCACCCCGCGATGGGCACGATCCTGGTCGGCATGGCGACCCCGGACGAGTTCGAGGCCGGCCTCGCCGCCGTGCTGAAAGGCCCGCTTCCCCAGGCCGCGCTGAACCGTCTGGCGACTCTGGCGAAGGGGTTTGTGGGGGAGGGGCGGTAACCGCCCCTCTCGGACTCAGTCCCCTTTGAACGCGGGCGCGCGCTTTTCCAGGAAGGCGCTGACCGCTTCCCGGTGATCCGCCGTGGAGTGCACCAGCGCCTGCATGGCGGCGGACATTTCCAGCAACGTGTCCAGGCGGGTGTGCCGGCCTTCCATCACCAGGCGCTTGGCCATGCGCACGGCCGTCGGAGGGTTGACCGCGATGCGCTGTGCCAGGGCACGGGCGGCGTCCAGCAACTCGGCGTCGGGGACGACGCGGGAGACCAAGCCACAGGCCAGGGCCTCCGCCGCGTTCAGCATGTCGCCGGTGAACACCATCTCGCAGGCCTTGGAGAAACCGACGACGCGCGGCAGCAGCCAGGCGCCGCCGTCACCGGGGACGATGCCGACCTTGACGAAGCTTTCCGCGAAGCGCGCGCTTTCGGCGGCGATGCGCATGTCGCACATGCACGCCAGATCGAGCCCCGCGCCGATCGCCGGACCGTTCACGGCTGCGATGATGGGGACGTCCAGCTTCTCGAACGCCAGCGGGATCAACTGGATACCGTAGCGGTAATACCGCGTGGTCATGGTCGGCTTTTCCGCCCGGACGCCGAAATCGTCGCGCATCTTGCGCAGATCGCCGCCGGAGGAGAACGCGCTGCCCGCGCCGGTCAGGATCGCCACGCGGACGGAGGTGTCGGCGTTCAGCCGCTCGATCGCGTCGACGATGCCTTCCACCATGTCGGCTTCCGAGATGGGGTTGCGCATGCCGGGGTCATTCAGGGTGATCGTAACGATCGGGCCGTCCTGCTGGTACAGCACCTTGTCGGTCATGGTGGTGGGTTCCTTCTGGGGTTGGATCGTGGGGTGGTTTGGAGGATGTGAGACTATCAACTGCCCGAACCGTGGACCGTTGCACCGCGCCTCCCCCGTCCCTCACCGTCATTGCCGGGCTCG
>CALQHT020000193.1 GCA_943330455.2 Nitrosovibrio sp. Nv4
GCCGGGTGGAGAAAATCCCCCCTCTCCCCTTGCGGGAGGGGGTTGGGGGGAGGGGTGATACCGCACCGACCTTGCGAGAAACCCCTCCCCCCAACCCCCTCCCGCAAGGGGAGGGGGAGAGTTTTCTCTACGGCCGAGGTCCGGGGCTCTCTCGGTCGGGGCTGTCAGACGGGTGCTTCCGGATCGGATGAGACCGTGGCGCCCTCGGTATCGTCCCCCGACATTCCGGCGGCCGGGATATGATCCTCATCCTGCCCTGCCGCCTCGGGTTCCGCCGCGGCTGGCCGCAACGGTTCCAGCAGCAGGTCCTCCCGGCGTGGCAAGGATCGGAGGTCGGGCAGTCCGAACAGCGCCAGGAATTGCGGTGTGGTGACCCATAAGGTCGGCCGCCCCGGAGTTTCCCGACGGCCGGCCGGGGTGATCAGATTGGCCTCCAACAGCGACTCCAAGGTCTGCTGCGACAGGCTGGTGCCGCGCCGTTGCTCGATTTCGGGTCGCGTCACGGGTTGGTGATAGGCGACGATAGCCAGGGTTTCCATCGCCACACGCGTGAGGCGGCGCGGTGCGTCGATGATCTTCCGCAGGCTGGGCGCCAGGTCGGGCGCGGTGCGGAACTGCACGCCACCGCCAACATCGACCAGTTCGACGCCACGCCCGGCATAGCGCGCCCGGAGTGCCTCGATCAGGGTTGCTGCGTCGAGCCCAACCGGCAGGATCTGCGACAACGCCCGCGCGGTGATCGGTTCGGCGCTGGAAAACACCAATGCCTCGGCCAGGCGCAAGGCGGCTTCGTCGGGTGGGTTGGTCGGCGTCGGGTCGACCTTCAGGCTGTCGTTCGCTGACGTCGGATCGTCCCCGTCATGCGTGGTGGGCTGACGATCGCTCATGGCGCCTGTTCCGCCGAACCGCCGCGCCCGACCAGAATGGGGCCAAAATCGGCATCCTGGCGCAGTCTGACCACCCCATCCCGCGCCATTTCCAGACTGGCCAGCAGGGTGCTGGTCAGCGCGGCGCGTCTTTCTGTCGGTTCGCCCAGATGTTCCGGCAGAAACTGCTCCAGGCTGGACCAGTCCGGCACGCTGCCGAGCATGGCGGCGAATCGCTTGAGCGCATCCTGTACCGTCCAAAGCGTCAGGGCGCGCGGGCGGTAGGGCGTCGCTTTGGTGCCGCGCCGGATCGCCGCCAGATAGGCGCGGACGAAGGAGCCAAGGTCGGCCACCAGCCGAGATCGGTCGAATTCCGTGTGGTCCTCCGGCGCGCCGCGCGCGAACACGTCCTGGCCGAGGACCGGTCGCGCCGCCAGCCAGGCTGCCGCGGTGCGGATGGCGCCGAGTTCGCGGAGGCGTTCGGCCAGTTCCTCGGCGGATTGCTCGCCCGCTTCCAGGTCGTCGTCATTGGCCGGGACCAGCAGGCGCGATTTCAGCCAGGTGAGCCAAGCGGCCATGACCAGCCAGTCGGCGGCAAGCTCCAGGCGCACTTTCCGGGCGCCCTCGATGACGGCCAGATACTGATCGACCAGGGCCAGGATGGAAATCTTTGTCAGATCCACCTTCTGGTTGCGCGCAAGGTCCAGCAGCAGGTCCAACGGGCCCTCGAAGCCGTCCAGCCGCAGCAGCAGGCTGTCCGGCGAGACCTCTCCAATCGCTAGAGCGGTTTCACCCTGACTAGAAACGGCAAACCGCTCTAGCTCTTTGCTGGATCGCATCATTCACACGCTGTTACGTTCCGCTCAGCGTGATCATGCTCCAGATCAGATACTTCCGCCACGAACGTCACCGACATCATGGCCCGCGAGCCAGAACACCGTACGGAAGGCCCAGGGGAGTATTTCCTCCAGCGCGGCGCCCACCGGGTCGAAACCGGTCAGATACGGCAGCAGGAACACGGTTCCGAGAACGATGAAGATGCCGGCTCGTTCCAGCTTGGCCCAAGCAATCGCCATGTTCAGAGGCAACAGCCCGACGGCGATACGGCCGCCGTCCAGCGGCGGGATGGGCAGCAGGTTGAACAGCCCCAGCACGAGGTTGGACAGCATGAAGTAGATCAGGAATTGCACGAAGGCGGCATCGACCGTGCCCTTGACGCTGGTTTCCGGCATCGCCAACGCGGCGAGCCAGGCCAGGAAGAAATTCATCGCGGGCCCGGCGACCGCGACCAGCGCCATGCCGCGCCTGGGGTCTCGGAACTGCCATGGCGATACGGGTACCGGCTTGGCCCAGCCGAACATGAACGAGATTCGGTGCGGCGGCAGCAGCAACTGACTGACCAGCAGGATGCCCGGCAGGATAATGGTGCCGACTCGATCGACATGGCGCAGCGGATTGAGCGACAGGCGCCCGGCGTTGCGGGCCGTGTCGTCGCCCAACGCCAGGGCCGCGTAGCCATGCGCGGCCTCATGCAACGTGATCGCGATGATCGTCGGGACGATCGCGAGCGCGAGGTTGAGGATCATCTCCATCATGTGAACAGCCGGTCCCGCTCCAGTGCCAGACGCCCTGGATCGAGCGGCATGCGTCGCAGGCGCGCCGTCTCCCGGGCGCCGCGGAGTCGGCGCACCGCGTCGTGGGACAGATCGGGGCAGCGGTTCAGCAGGTCCTGCGTTGGGTCGAATTCGCCGCTGCAATAGAGCGCGATGTCGCATCCGGCGGTCAGGGCGCGCGTCGCAAGATCCGCGGGCGCACCGTTGAGCGCCTTCATGGCCAGGTCGTCGGTCACCAAAATCCCCCGGAAGCCGATCCGTCCGCGGATGATCCCCATGATGACCGCGCGCGACAACGTCGCCGGGGATATAGGATCAAAACCCGGATATACGATATGGGCCGTCATCAGCCAGGGCAGACTGGCATTCAGGGCGAACGGCAACAGGTCGGCATCCAGGTCGTTCGCCTCCACGGTGGGCAAGGCCAGATGGCTGTCCACCCGTGCTCGTCCGTGACCGGGAGCGTGTTTGCCGATCGGTTGGACGCCGGCGGCCAGCAGACCGTCGGCGACCGCATGGCCGAGCCGGGCGATCGACACGGGGTCGTGCGCGAGGGCGCGGTCGCCGATCACGTCATGGGCTCCGGGCACCGACAGATCCAGCACAGGCGCGGCAACCGCATCGAAGCCGGCGGTGGCGCAGTCCAGGCCGATCAGCGCGCCGGTGAGCCAGGCCGCGCGCAGCCCGGCTCGGGGATCGACCGCGAACAACCGGCCCATCGAGGCCGCCGGCGGATGAGCCCGCCAATGCGGGGGTCGCAAACGGGCGACTCGGCCCCCTTCCTGATCGACCGTCAGCACTGCCCCGGCCGGTAGCACCCCGCGCAGGGCGTCGACCAGCTCCGACAACTGCTTGGGGGCGCGGATGTTGCGCGCGAACAGGATCACCCCCGCCGGCGGGGAGGCGTGGAGCAGAGCCGCCTCACCGCTGGACAGGGTTGGGCCGGCGATGCCGACGATGGCCGCTTTCATGCGCCGGAGTTTGGTCGGTCGGATTCCATGCCGCATATTGGTCGCCGGCGGGTTGGGATGGAAGTCGGAAGTCCCACTCCCCCGACCCGATTCCCCGCCAGGGATCGAAGTGGACGAATCCCCGGTCCTTGCGGCACAGTGGCCCGGTATTCGCCGTCGCACGGCATCAAACCAATACGGCACCAGCCACCAAAAGGATCGGGTGAATGATGGGACTAGCAAGAGAACTCTCCAAGGCCGCTATCGGCTGGCCGGCCGGCCTGGGTCGCCTGGCCGCGGCCGCGATTCTGGTGGGAGGTTTGGCCGCATGCGGCCAAACCTCCAGCGTCAAGATCGGGCCGGAGGCGATTGCCGGGCTCACGCCAGACGGCACGGTCGAAATGCACCAGGTTCAGGTTGCCTATATCGGCAGCGCCGGGGGTGGATCAGGCACGCTGTATCATCGCGGCCGAGCGTATCCGTTCACGATTGCCGGGTTGGGCGTGGGTGGACTGGGGGCCTCGACGATCGATGCCGAGGGTGAGGTCTTCAAGATGTCCAACCTCTCCCAATTCGCGGGCGCCTATGCGCAAGGCCGCTATGGATTCGCGATCGGCAACACGAGTGGCGGCGACCTGTGGATGCAGAATGAAGCCGGCGTGATTCTGCACCTGAAGGCCAAGCGGACCGGTTTGATGCTTAGCCTCGGTGGCGATGCCGTCGTGATTTCCATGTCGCGCTAACCATTCGCGACCTACCGCTCGGCCTGCACTCCATACGCCTTTTGCGGGTGTGGGTCGGGCGGCAAGGATGCATAACCCGCATAGAACGGGAGGGAGGATGTCATGGCCTACGAAACCATCCTGGTCGACACGGAAGACGGTGTTGGCATCATCACCTTGAACCGGCCTGACAAGCTCAATGCCATGAATCGCAAGCTCGTCAGTGAGTTGCACGCCTCGTCCCAGGCGATGGTCGCGGACCCAACCATCGGCTGCATTGTCATCACCGGCGCCGGGGAGCGTGCGTTCTCCGCCGGCGGGGACATCCAGGAACAGATCGACGACGACCGCCGCTATTCCGATGAGGAACAGGAGGCGATGCGTGAAGGCCGTCCGAGCTTCGATATCGGCGCCTGCGCCAAGCCGACGATCGGCATGATGAACGGCCTGGCCTATGGCGGCGCCTCGGTGCTGGCATCCTCCCTGGATATGCGGATCGGCTGCGAGGGGACCAGGTTTCGATTCCTTGCCGCGGCCTATGGGCGGATCAACAGCACCTGGACCTTGCCCAACCAGATTGGCTGGCCGATGGCGAAGGAATTGCTGTTCTCGGCCCGGGTGGTCGAGGCGGAGGAAGCATATCGGATCGGCCTGTTGAACCATCTGGTGCCGCGCGCGCAGTTGCGCGCAAAGACCATGGAGCTGGCAAAAACGATCGCCGCCAACCACCGGGGCGCGGTGATGGGCGTGAAGTCCCTGTTGCTCAAGCAGTTGGGGGAGGGGTTGGAGCAGCAATACAACGCCGAGGTCGACTACACGACGACCGTGATGAAGGGTGCCAAGGCCAAGGATGCATTTCCGGAGTTTATCGCCCGGAAGGGGCTATCTCTCGGTTAGGTGCGTTCGTCTTGGTTGCCGTGGTTCAGGCAGGGTGGGTGGCGGCCGATGAAGCGGCGTTTGCCGTCCCAGGGGCTCATGCATGTCGCCGGCGACGGGCCGGGCGAACGCGGCTAGAGCGGGGAAATGACTGGTAATTGGACCCGACCATCCCTATATGCGCCTCTATCGGCGCTTTTCGCTAACGGGCTGCTCGTGCCTCCTTGCGACAGAGTCGCATTTCGACGCTCCCTCTACCAGAAGAGTACTCCGGCCCGCGACGTGCGGGCCGCCGGTGTTGTAGGAGTGCAGTCATGTCGACTGGTACGGTAAAGTGGTTCAACGGTCAGAAGGGTTATGGGTTCATCCAGCCGGATGACGGGTCGAAGGATGTGTTCGTGCACATTTCCGCCGTCGAGCGTGCCGGGATGGGCACCCTGAATGAGGGTCAGAAGATCAGCTTCGATCTTCAGCGTGGGCAGCAAGGCAAGATGTCCGCCGACAACCTCAAGAGCGCCTGACGAAATACCCTGGCGCCATAATTTCATGGCGCCAGCGGTCAGTCAGGAGGCTGGTCGATGTCATTGCATAAGTTCAAGGTCGGACAAACGGTCAATTTGACCCCCAATCGCCAGGACGGAGATGCACCCCCGGGCGCCTACACGGTCCAGCGGCTGATGCCCGTCGAGGGGCGCGACATACGCTATCGCGTCCGAAATTCACGCGATGGACATGAGCGCGTGGTTCAGGAAGACCGGCTCGCGGCCCAATCGTCGATGTTTTAGGGTGCGACCGCGCTTGGCGGCGCGGGAGCCACACTATACCCCGTGCTGTAAAGCGGTTTCCTGTTGCCGATCACACCGTGATCGCTAAAGCGCGGCAATAGTTTTCGTCTTATGCCTACCGGCTGAAAGATTGGCCGACAGCGTCCGCTCACCGTCATCGCCGGACTCGATCCGGCTATCTGCCCACCGCCGTTGAAGCGCGGGTTGCCGGATCAAGTCCGGCGATGACGAGAAGGGCGGTGCATCGGTCGATCTCTCGGCGGCGGCCGACATGGTTGAGACGACCCTGGCGGACCGATGCCACCCCACTCGATTAATCTCGCGCATGGTCTAGGGTGCGGGCTCAGCCGCGATGTTTCGATGAAAGGCCGATGATGGCTCCCAATACCAAGCGCGTGTTCTACGTGAATGCGGTCTCGGCTCCGGTTTACCTGGAAATTCTGGCGAAGCGGCCGGACATTCAGGTCGACAAGCTGATGAACGACAGCCCGGAGGATGACGCCGAACGGGTCTTGGCGCAGGCGCATGCGTATCAGATTGGGTCGTCACGGCAGGAACTGGCGATGCAGTATCAGGGCTATACGCCACTGCTGCAGCGGTGCCCGAATCTGGTCGTCCTATCCACCAATGGCGCAGGATTCGACACGATCAGCCTGGAAGACGCCACCGCGGCAGGCGTCGCCGTGGTCAACCAGGCCGGAGGCAACAAGGAAGGCGTCGCCGAACACGTCATGGCCATGATGCTGGCCCTGTCGAAGCGCATCATGCTCACCGATCACGCCATGCGTTCGGGCGGCAGTTACGACCGGCGCGACTTCATGGGCGATGATGTGTTGGGCCGCACGATCGGCATCATCGGCCTGGGCAATGTCGGCGGGCGAGTCGCGGAATTCTGCCGCGGCCTGTTCCAGATGCGGATCATCGCGTTCGACCCCTATGTCAGCGCCGCACAGATGGCGGCAAAAGGCGTCGAGAAGGCCGCGACTCTGGAGGAGATGCTGCGCGAGGCGGACTATGTCTCGATCAACTGCCCGCACACGGCGGAGACGCGGATGATGATGGGGGCGGCGCAATTCGCCATGATGCAGCCGCACGCCTATTTCATCACCACGGCCCGTGGTGGCATCCATAACGAGGATGCTTTGGCCAAGGCCCTGACGGCCAAACAGATCGCCGGCGCCGGCCTGGATGTGTGGGAGGAAGAGCCGCCGCCCACGGACCATCCGCTGCTGCAATTCCCCAACGTGCTGGTCAGCCCGCATACCGCCGGCATCACCCGCCAGTCCCGGCACAATATCGCCAAGATCGCCGCCGAACAGATGCTGGACATCCTGGATGGCAAGCGTCCGCCACGCCTGCTGAACCCAGATGTCTGGCCCGCCTACCAGGACCGGTTCCAACGGATTCTGGGCTTCCGGCCCGAGAACTAGCCCCATGACTGGCGACCGACCTCGTCCATACCAATCGGCTCCCTCGTCATTGCGACCCGCGCTTCGACGGCGGAGGGTGGGTTGCCGGATCAGGTCCGGCAATGGCGGTGAGGGGACGCCGATGGCTCATTGTTTCGGCCGATTGGTGTTATTCCACCACCGGGACTTGCGGCGGGACTGGACAAGCCGGCAAACCCCAGCGCATAGGGGCCGAACCGGCTGGACCTGCTCCGAAAGCAATCGGAGCGGGCCTTTCCGGTGTGACCCTCCAGGAGCCTGGCTCAACCGCTCATGATGTATTTCAGCCGCCTGAAGACCGCCGCGATCCTCGGCGCATGCCTTCTCGGGCTGCTGCTGTGTATTCCCAACCTGTTTCCGGCGCCGGCGTCATGGATTCCCTGGCGCACCGTGCATCTCGGCCTCGACCTGCGTGGCGGCAGCTATCTGCTGCTGGAAGTCGACATGAAGGCCGTGACCAAGGAAAAACTGGAAAGCCTGGTGGACGGGGTCCGGCAGGCGCTGCGGCCAGGGCAGATTTTCTATTCGGTCCTGGAGCCTCAGTCCGACCAGAACCGGGTGCTGCTGCGCCTGCGCGATGCAACCAAGACCGATGCCGCCGTGGCCGCGTTGCGTCCGCTGATCAATCCGACCGGCCCCACCAACACCCCCGACCTAGCGATTGCCTCCACCCCCGACGGCACGATCACGATGACGCTGTCGCAGGTGGCCATGAATGCCCGCGCGACCGGCGCCGTGCAGCAATCGATCGAAATCATCCGCCGGCGGATCGACGAAACCGGCGTGGTGGAGCCGCAGATCACCCAGCAGGGCGACAACCGTATCGTCGTCCAACTCCCCGGCATCGACGACCCCAACCGCATCAAGCAACTGCTCGGCAAGACCGCGCACATGACCTTCCGGCTGGTCGATGAGAACGCCAATCCGAACGCCGGCGGCCTGCCGCCGCCAGGGGTCGAGTTCCTGGCCATGCAGGACCGGCCGGGCGAGAAAATCGCCGTCCGCAAGCGCATCGACGTCGATGGCGCCGATCTGACCGACGCGCGTGCCGGCACCAACCAGCAAACCGCCGAATGGGTCGTGAACTTCGTGTTCAACTCGGTCGGCGGCAAACGCTTCGCCGATATCACCCGCGCCAATGTCAACCGCCGCTTCGCCATCGTGCTGGACGACAAGGTCATCTCGGCCCCGGTGATCCGGGAGCCGATCACCGCCGGCCGGGGTCAGATCAGCGGATCGTTCACCGCGGCCAGCGCCAATGAATTGTCGGTGTTGCTGCGCGCCGGCGCCCTGCCGGCGCCGTTGACGGTAGTGGAAGAACGCAGCGTCGGGCCGGAACTGGGCGCCGACAGCATCAAGGCCGGCGCGCTTTCGCTGCTGGCCGGCTTCGTCCTGGTCATCCTGTTCATGGGCTTCTTCTACGGCCTGTTCGGCTGGTTCGCGAACGCGGCCCTGGTCGTCAATGTGATCCTGATCCTGGCGATCATGTCGCTGCTGGAAGCCACCTTGACCCTGCCCGGCATGGCGGGAATCCTGCTGACCCTGGGCGTCGCCGTGGATGCCAACATCCTGGTCAACGAACGCATCCGAGAGGAATTCCGCCAGGGCAGACCGCCCTTGGCGGCGTTGGAGCACGGATTTTCTCGCGCCTTCAGCACCATTTTCGACTCCAACGCGACCGCTTTCCTGTCGCATGTCATGCTGTTTGCGTTCGGCTCGGGTCCGGTGCGCGGCTTTGCCGTGACCATCACCGTTGGCATCGTCACGACATTGTTCACCAACTGGATGCTGGCCCGCCTGCTGATCTCCACGTGGTACATCAAGACCCGTCCCAAGACGCTTCCGGTCTGAGCACACACAATGTTTATCAAACCCAGTTTTCGCCTGGCGCCCGACAACACCCGCATCCAGTTCATGCGTGGCCGGATCATGGGGTTGGCCGTCTCGGCGTTCCTGTCCACCGTTTCGGTCATCTTGTTCTTCCATCCCGGCCTGCATCTGGGGATCGACTTCTCCGGTGGTGTGGTGATGGAAGTGCGTACCCCCGGGCCTGCCGATTTCACCAAGATCCGCGCCGCCATCGCCGCGGAAAATGTCGGAGAGCAGGGAGTCCAGCAGTTCGGCGACTCGTCCAACGTGCTGATTCGCCTGGGCTTGCAGCCGACCGAGGCCGCCACGCAGCAAGCCGTAACCCGCGTCCGCGCGGCGTTGGAAAAGACCATCCCCGGCGCCAATATCGTCCGCACCGACGCGGTTGGCGCCAGTGTGTCGGCGGAACTGTTCCGCGACGGTATGATCGCTCTGGGTGTCAGCCTGCTGATGATTCTGTTCTACATCTGGTTCTGGTTCGAATGGCAGTTTGCCGTCGGCGCCGTGGTGACGTTGATCTTGGACATCACCAAGGCGATCGGCTTCCTGGCGCTCACGCGCTACGACTTCGACCTCGTCATGGTCGCCGCGATTCTGACCATTCTGGGCTACTCCACCAACGACAAGGTCGTGGTGTATGATCGGGTCCGTGAGAATCTGCGCAAATACAAATCCATGCCGCTGCGGGAACTGATCGATCTGTCGATCAACGAGACGCTGAACCGCACATTGGGCACCTCGGCCACCATCTTTCTGGCCAGCCTGCCGCTTGCGCTGTTCGGCGGTGAGTCGATTTCCGGCTTCGCGGTGGTGATGCTGTTCGGCATCGTCGTGGGGACGTCTTCGTCGATCTTCATCGCGGCCCCCATCCTGCTGTTCCTCGGCGAGAACCGGTTGCGGCGCGACGCGTCCGCGGCTCCGACGCAAGCCGCGCCGGCGAACCCGGTGCCCTGAGCATGATCACCCGACGTCAGGCGCTGACAGGCGTTGTGGCTTTGGGAGCCGGGAGCACCCCGGCGCGCGCCAATCGTCGAGTCGTCATGATGGTCGGTGCGCCTGTCGGGTCGCGCGGCGATCGCATTGCCCGATGGTTCGTGCCCTACATGGTCCGCCATTTCCCGCTGACGGATCTGGTGGTTCGGAACGTTCCCGGCGAAGGCGGCCTGGGCGCCCTGAACGCCCTCGCGGATACCTTCCCCAGCGGCGCGTCCATCGGCTGGGTGACCACACCCAGCCTTTCCGCGCGCATGGTCGATCGCGGCAACGACACCTTGGCGCAGCGCCTGTCACTGCTTGGGGCGGTGGTGCGGGAGCCGATTGCGTTTGTCTCCCCCGCCGCGGAGCCCTTGGAATCCGTGCAGGATATCATTCGGCGCGCCAGCGAGGACGCCGATGCGATTCCCATGGGAACGCCGCCGCCCGGAAGTCCGCCCCATCTGGCGGCTTTGAAATTGCAAGTCGTCTCGCAGACGCGGCTGAACATCGTGCCGTTTCCGTCAGCCGCGGCGGCGCGTCAGGCGGTGCTGTCCGGCAACGTTTCAGCCGCGGTGCTGGGTCTGTCGGATGTGATCGATGCCCTGCGCGATGGCAAGCTGCACGGCGTGGGGCTCGCCGCTCGCAACCGCTTTGGCATGCTGCCCGATATGCCAGTCTTGAAAGAGGCTGGAGTCCCGTTGGCGGCGGCTATCCGCCATGGACTGGCGGCACCAGTTGGGTTGCCGCCCGATGTCGCGGCACGGTTTACCGCGGTGCTGAAGGCGATTGTGGCGGATCCCGAGTTTCGCACGAAGGCCGATGCCGCCGGCTTCGTTCCCGCCTGGACGGACGGAGTGGCCTGGACGGCTCTTATGGAGACGGAACGCGCGGATTTGGCCAGGATTTGGCTTACGGAGCCCTGGCTGCCGTCGTCAGGGGGATAAGCCCCCAACCAAGGCGACACACAAAAACGACCGAGGCGGGAGGCGATTGCGCGCGCCCCTCCGCGTCATGGCGGGCGCGAGTCCGCCTGGGTGCGGTTCAACATTGTGCGGATCGGTATCGACGCCTCTAACCATCGACAGATAGACTCACCTCACCGTCATTGCCGGACTTGATCCGGCAACCCGCGCTTCAACGGCTGGGGGTGGGTTGCCGGATCAAGTCCGGCAATAACGGTGAGTCGTGTACTCGATCGCACAACTTTGGTTCGCACCCGCCCCAACAAAGCCGTCAGAGATTCCCGGCAATCCAATCCTTCAACCGGCTCTTGGTCAGCGCGCCGACCTGGGTCGCGGCTGGCTTGCCGTCTTTGAACAGGATCAGGGTCGGAATCCCGCGGACGGCGTAGTCGTTCGGCGACATCGGGTTGCTGTCGATATCGACCTTCGCGACCGTCAACTTGCCGGAGAACTCACCCGCGAGTTCCTCCAACGCCGGCCCGATCATCTTGCAGGGGCCGCACC
>CALQHT020000194.1 GCA_943330455.2 Nitrosovibrio sp. Nv4
CCATTCATCGATAGACGGCGGCATCAGGAAGCCGGTTAGGCGATCGGTGGGGCGGAAGTTGCTCATTGGCGGCATCCGGGGAGGGAGCGAATCGACGTTACGATTCTAACATGAGCCTCCGGTGGGCGTAAGTCCGACAGGCTGCTAGCCATGGGTGTCCTTACAGTCTGTGCCCGCGCCGTCCGGGGGGGGATGTCGGCACAGTGCCGTTGACTCATTCAACGGGTGTGCTTTCATCACTCGGCCGGTGCAAGCCGGTTGATACGACAGACAAGGAACGGAAAACTTGCCTGCATCCGCCCCGGTTCCAATTGGCGTTGGAACCGGGGTTTTGAGGGGATCGACCCGGTCGGGGCGATCTCTTCATCTCGGGAAATAATAGCATCCGCCCCCTAGACAGGGGCAAGCCCAGAGATACGGGAAACGCTGTGCAATCCCCAGTATGCGTAGATTTCTACGGAAGTAGACGACAAAAACGGGCTATCGCGCGTAATATCGTTCGGCGCTTTGCTGTCCCGAGTTCGGCCGAGTCGGTTCCCTCGATTCGTCACGATGGACAGCGAGCCTAACCACCCTTTCATGAAGGGCAGAGCGTTGCCACCGTTGCCACCGTTTCCAGTCAAAACAAGCAAGTTGGCAACGCGTGCATCCGGTGCCACCTGTCCGGATGCCTGATATTTCCTGATAGCACATTGTTACCCATTGTTCTGAAGGGCCATGATTCGCGGTGAAACTCAGGCCGTCCCCGCCTTTTGGGCATCTGCCAGCGCGTTGTTAGCCGTTGATAGCAATAGGCCACCTGGCGCTTTGGCACCCGCCGTGCAGTGCGCGGCCCAGTCCTGCATCAGGCCAATCCGGCGGTCGAACAGATCGGAACGGCGGTAGGCGGCGGAAACCTTGTTCCCAACCTCATGGGCAAGGGCTTTCTCTGCGGCCTCCCGTTCTTCCGGTCGCTTATCATCAACCCAGGTCGAGAATGACGCGCGAAACCCGTGCGGCACCGCCTCCCGTCCATCAGCATCGCGCCAGGGGGGCGGCACGCCTTCCGGCCGGCCCGCGTTCATCCGCCGCAGAACGGCACTCAGCGACATATCGGAAAGCGGCGTTGTTCGCCTGGCACTCGGAAAAATCAGGGTATCCCGAGCGAGCGCGGCAAAATTCGGAAGCTGCGCAATCGTCGGCGTCGTCCCGTTCACCTCGGCGTAAGCCCTTGCGAGGGTTTCCAGGACGGCATCGGACAGCGGAACCCGGTGGGGCGTCACGTCGCCGGACTTCTTCGATTTCATCACCTCGCCCGGAACTGTGAGCGCAGGCGTCCCATCAAAGGCCAGCCAGGACCACCGCGCCGCCCGCACCTCTCCCGAGCGCAGAGCAGTCAGGACGGCAAGGCGCAACGCCAGCGCGCCAAGCCCCGGCATTCGATCCAGGGCGGCCATGAAGGCAGGTAGGCGTGCCCAGGGCAGGGAAGGCTGCTTGCGGCCGCCAGGGAGCGCCGGAAGGCCGGCATGGCGCAGCATTCGCACGTCCGCCACGTTGTCGTTGGGTCGCCAGCCGTGGGCGGCGGCATAGCGCAGCACGGCACCGATGCGCCGCAGCACCTTTTTCCCTGTGGCTGGCCGCGTCGTCCAAACCACGTCGATAGCTTGCCGCACCGCCGCACGATCAACCGCCGCAATGGGCATGTCACCCAGGGTCGGGAACGCCCATTGCTCTAGCGATTTCTGCCATAGGAGCGCCGTCCGCCCCGACTTCCATCCGGGCGCCTCGGCCAGGATGCAGGCAAGCGCGACATTGCGGAACGTCCGCGCCTTGGCTTCGGCCTCGGCCTTGCCTGCCGCTTCGACCTCACCGGCTTTCCGCGCGCGCGCCTCGATAGGGTCCGCGCCCTCGGTTGCCTGCCGGCGGGCGGCGTCGGCCTTGTCGCGGGCTTCCTTGAGGCTCACGGCGGGAAAGCCACCCAGCCCCATGTCCCGACGCTTGCCGGCCACCTGGTAGCGAACAATCCAAATCTTGGCGCCAGTGGGTCGGATTTCCAACATCAGCCCTCCGCCATCGGACATGCGATAGGTGGAAGGGCGCGCCCGAGCGGCTTCGACGGTGCGGGCATCCAGATTGCGAGTTCGCCTCATCAGTTCGAGACCCGCAATGCGTCACCGGTCACCACCGGAACCGCGACCGTTGCCCGGCGGACGAGCGTTGCCACCGTTGCCACCAGTGGAAACGGTGGTGGCAACGCGGGAAATGGCGGATTTCTGCGGTTGTTGCCACCGTTGCCACCGTTTCCAACGAAAAAGGCAATGTCTGCATGGAAACGGTGCGTGTGCGCGCGAGAATTCTGGATGTGGGATCGCTTCATCGGTTCGGTTCCAACAGTGGGGCGAGGGGAAACATAACTCTCAGTCCCCACATTAGTTCCCACATTCGGTGCGCGCAACGTCAGGGCGAATCAATGCGCTTCATGGCGCGTCAATCTGGACAATATGCCGACAAAATATAGGGTTTATCGAGGTTATCAAAAACGCGATTGAGTCCCCTTGGGTCCCCCTGATTCAATGCAATGGCGTCCGCCGGGGACACCACTCCCGATCAAAATTGCGCACCACCACCGCAACATCGGGCAAGACCCAATCGCTGGCGGCCCTGGCGAGAGCGGCGGTCCTCTTGCGGACGGCCGGTTCGCCACGGGGCAACGACGGCCCCATGCCCAAGAGCGCCCCAATGATCGATACCGACACGTCCGAGACCGACACGTCCGAATCCCTGCCGTCGGAGCCCGGTCTGGAGTGGTCGCCGGGTCGGGCCGAAACCTGGTCCGCCGACCGGCGGGCCGCTGTCGGCGGACCAGGTTTACTGAAGCTGAACTGTCATAAAAGTGTAGCGCATAATATTGAAGCAGTACTTTCATAAAAACGTCGCGCAGAATCCCTTATTCGGCCGCCGATTTTAGGGCAATCCCCCACCCGACTGGATCATTGATTGGATTTCACAGCCAGCGGTGTCAGGCGCGGGGACCTCTCCTCGCGTCGCATGTCTGCTTGTGCCGATCGGGACCCTCGACCTGATGAACGGACGCGGAACGGGAGTGGATACAAATGGCGCTTGAGCCCACCTTTACACTGGCGAACTACGTGCGCGTCGGCCGCTACGACCTCCCCGAACCGACGCGCACGACGCCGCCGTCCGGCAGCCTGCTGGCGCAGGAAGCCTCGGCCGTTACATATAACTCGGACACGGACACGCTGTTCGTGGTCGGCGACGGCGGCACCTCTGTTGTGCAGATCAGCAAGACCGGCCAACTGATTGACTCGATGACCTTGGCTACGGGAAGCAGCCCGCAGGGCACCGAGTTCTACGACCCCGAGGGTCTAACCTATATCGGCGGTGGCAAGTTCGTCATGACCGAGGAACGGGATCGCAACGCGGTCCAGTTCACCTACAAGGCGGGCACGACCTTGACCCGCGCCGATGCCAAGACCGTCGGTCTGGGCACCAATGTCGGCAATATCGGCCTCGAAGGTCTGTCCTACGACCCGTCCACCAGCGGCTTCATCTTCGTCAAGGAAAAGACCCCGCTCGGCCTGTTCCAGACCACCATCGACTTTGCCGCCGGCACGGCCAGCAACGGCTCGCCCACGACCGTCAACTCCACCAATCTGTTCAACCCGAGCCTGCTGGGTCTGGCCGACTTCGCGGACGTCTTCGCGCTTTCGAACCTGGCGAGCATGAGTGGCCTTTCGACGGCGAGCCACCTGCTGGTGCTGAGCCAGGAGTCGGGCAAGGTCGTTGAGACCGACCGGTTCGGCACCGTCTACTCGACGCTGAACATCGTCTCCGATCCTGGCAATCCGCTGTCGGTCCCGGACCAGCAGCACGAAGGCCTGACGATGGGCGCCGACGGGCTGCTGTATCTGGTCAGCGAGAATGGCGGCGGCGACTTCGACCATCCGCAGCTTTGGGTTTATGCGCCGAGCGCGGTGGCGAATTTGGCGCCGGTGGGGCTGGCGCTGAACAACCAGACCAACACGCTCGCCGAGAACACCAGCACGGCGGTCCGTCTGAAGGTTGCCGACGTCGCCATCAGCGATGATGGCCTGGGCACCAACGATCTGACGGTGACCGGCACGGATGCGGCGTTCTTCGAGGTCGATCTGAACGGCCTGTATATCAAGGCGGGCACGAAACTCGATTTCGAAACGAAGTCGAGCTTCTCGGTCACGGTCCAGGTCGATGACACCTCGGTCGGCTCGACGCCGGACGCGACGGCGACCTACAGCCTTTCGCTCACCGACGTGGTGAACGAGAACCCGACGCAGCCGGTTCTGTTCATCTCGGAAGCCGCGCCTTGGTCCAGCGGCAACAGCCCGGTCGCGGCCGACTGGTTCGAAGTCACCAATGCCGGTGCGACGGCGGTCGACATCACCGGTTGGAAGATGGACGACAACTCCGGCCTGTTCGGTTCGGCGGTCGCGCTGAACGGTGTCACCAGCATCGGCGCCGGCGAGTCGGTCATCTTCATCGAAACCGCCTCCGCCGCCACGGTGACTCAGTTCATCGACACCTGGTTCGGTGGCAGCGCGCCGGCCGGGCTGCAGATCGGCACCTACAGCGGCGGTGGCGTGGGTCTCAGCACAGGCGGTGACCAGGTCAACCTCTTCGACTCGAAGGGCACGGCGGTGGCGGGCATCGGATTCGGCCCCTCGCCCACGGGCACGTTCCGCAGCTTCAACAACGCCGCCGGCCTGAACAACGCCATCATCACAACGCAAAGCGCGGCCGGTCAGAACGGCGCCTTCATCGCGGCGAAGGATGCCGCCGAGATCGGCTCGCCCGGCACCGCCGGCAAGCTGTTCATCTCGGAAGTGGCCCCGTGGTCGAGCGGCAACAGCCCGGTCGGCGCCGATTGGTTCGAGGTGACCAACACCACCGGTTTCGACATCGACATCACCGGCTGGAAGATGGACGACAGCTCCGGCTCTCCGGCCGCGGCGGTCGCTCTGAACGGGATCACGAAGATCGCCGCGGGCGAATCGGTCATCTTCCTGGAAAGCGCCGTGCCAGCGACGACGGCCGGCAAGTTCATCGACACCTGGTTCGGTGGCAACGCACCGGCGGGCCTGCAAATCGGGACCTACACGGGCTCGGGCGTCGGCCTCGGCACGGCCGGCGATGCGGTCAACCTCTATGACAAGTCCAACGCGTTGCGGGCGAGCGTGACGTTCGGCGTCTCCCCGAACAGCCCGTTTCCGACCTTCGACAACGCCGCCGGCCTCAACAACGCGACGATCTCGACCCTGAGCACGGTCGGTGTGAACGCGGCCTTCGCGGCGTCGAAGGACGCGCTGGAGGTCGGTTCGCCCGGCGAGATCACGCCAGTCAACAACGCCCCGATCGCTGTCGACGACGCGTTGTCGGCGATCAAGCAGGGATCGGGCGCGCGCACGATCGGCTTCACGAGCCTAACCGGCAACGACCTCGCCGGTCCGGCCAACGAGTCCGGTCAGACCCTGACCGTCTCCGCGGTCGCCAACGCGGTTGGCGGTTCGGCGCAGATCGTCGGCACTGACGTGATCTTCACCCCCACCGTTGGTTTTTCTGGAAACGCCAGTTTCGACTATACCGTGAAGGACAATGGCATGAGCTTTGGCATCACCGATCCGCTGACCGATGTAGGAACGGTCAGCTTCGCCGTCATTCCCACCTACACACTGCAAATCCTGCACTTCTATGGTGAGAGTGGCATGCTCGCGGTCGATACCGCGCCGATCGTGGGCGCGATGGTCGACAAGTTCCGCTCCGAGACCGCCAACACCATCACGCTTGCGGAAGGCGACACCTGGATCCCCGGCCCCTGGCTGGTCGGTGGCGCGGACCCGTCGCTGAGCGCGGTCCCCGGCATCGGCGCAACGGCCCTGGCGCGCCCCGACATCGCGATCATGAACGCCCTCGGCGTCAACGCCTCGGCACTCGGCAATCACGAATTCGACCTCGGCTCGCCCGTGGTCGCCGGTGCGATCAACGCTTCGGGCACCTGGGTGGGTGCGCAGTTCCCGTTCATCACCGCGAACCTGAACTTCGCGGGCGACAGCGCGCTGAAGGGCCTGGCGGACACCAGCCTGGGCGGCACCGGCAGCTTCGCTGGCAAGGAAGCGTCGGCGATCAAGGGCAAGATCGCGCCCTATACAGTCGTCACCATCAACGGTGAGAAGATCGGCATCGTCGGCCTGACCACGCCGGACCTGCTGACCAAGACCTCGCCGAACGGGACCGTCGTCAAGGACGACGCGAACCCCGCCACCGACGACATCCAGGAAGCCGCGATCTATGTCCAGGCGGCGGTCGATGCGCTGATCGCGACCGGCGTGAACAAGATCATCGGGGTCGACCAGCTCGACACGCTCTCTCGCAACCAGACCCTGGCGCCGCTGGTGAGGGGCATCGACGTGTATGTCGCGGGCGGTGGGCATGAGCGTATCGGCGACGCGAACGACGTCCCGGTCGCGTTCAACGGCCACGATGCGAGCTTCGTCGACACCTATCCGCTCCTGGCCACGGGCTTGGACGGCGCGCCGGTGCTGATCGTCACGACCGACACCGAATATTCCTATCTCGGCCGCTTGCAGGTGGAGTTCGACGCCGCCGGCGTGATCAGAACCTCGGCGCTGAACGACACCATCAATGGCGCCTATGCCGCCAACGAGGCGACATTGCAGTCGGTCTACGGTTCGGCCCAGACGGCGGCCCAGATCGTCGCGGGCAGCACCACCGGCTCGAAAGTGCGGGCGATCAGCGATGCGATCAACGTCGTGGTCACGGCGAAGGACGGCAACAAGTTCGGCTTCAGCAATGTCTACCTGGAAGGCGACCGCGTGTTCGGCCGAGCGCAGGAGACGAACCTGGGCAATGTGACGGCGGATGCGAACGCGGCCAAGGCGCTGGCGGCGTTGGGCGGCGGCACGATGATGGTGTCGATGAAGAATGGCGGCGGCCTGCGCGCCTCGATCGGCTCCATCGACGAGGACGGCGGCAAGGTCGCCAACCCGATCGTTGCGGGGGCGGCTGGCAACATCTCCCAGCTCGATGTCGAGAACGCACTGCGCTTCGACAACAAGTTGATGGTGTTCAACACCACCGGCCAGGGTCTGCTGAACATCCTGAACTACGCGGCGGGCCTGGCGCCTGGCAACGGTGGGTTCCCGCAGATCGGCGGCGTCCGCTATTCCTATGACACGACCAAGCCCGCCGGTCAGAAGGTGCGCAACGTCGCGCTGTATGACAACAACGACAACTTCATCGCCACGGTCGTGCAGAACGGTGTCGTGGCGGCCAACGTTCCGGCGTCGATCCCGGTGGTGATCCTGAACTTCACCGCGCAGGGCGGCGACGGCTATCCGATCAAGGCGAACGGCGACAACTTCCGCTACCTGCTGACGGACGGCACGCTGTCGGCGCCGCTCGATGAGGCGCTGGACTTCACCGCGGTGGCGAACGTCCCGGTGAATGCCCTGGGCGAGCAGAAGGCCATGGAAGACTACTTCGAGACCAAGTTCTCGACCCAGGCGACGGCCTATAACAAGGCCGACACCCCTGCGACCCAGGACCTGCGCATCCAGAACCTGAGCGTGCGGTCGGACGCGGTGTTCGTTTCGCTGAACCAGACTGGCGGCGCGGGTAACGACATCTTCGTCAGCGCACCGCTGAACGACACGTTCAACGGTGCGGGCGGTTCGGACACGGTGGTGTTCAATTCGACGCGCGCGGCGGCGACCATCACGCGGACGGGCCCCGGTTCGTGGACGGTGACCACGGCGAATGGCGGCACCGACACGCTGACCAACGTGGAAGTGGTGAAGTTCACCGACAGCAGCCTCTACACCACGAGCCAGACCCCGTATCTGGTTCCGTCGCAGTCGAATGTGCACTTCACCTCGATCCTGTCGGCGGGCGACGTGGCCGGCGTGAAGCCGGACGGCACGACGCCCTGGCGGATGGTCGGCGTCCCCGACGGTCTCGGCGCGTTCGACAACGGCGATGGCACGATCACGGTTCTGATGAACCAGGAAATCGGGCCGGCAGCGGGCGTCGTCCGCGAGCACGGCCAGACAGGCGCGTTCGTCTCGAAGCTCATCATCGACAAGGCGACGCTCTCGGTCGTTTCGGCCTCCGACCTCGACCAGCAGGCGTTCGTCTGGAACAGCACGACGCACGCCTACGAACTGGCCAGCGTGGGATTTGGCCGGTTCTGCTCCGCCGATCTGCCCGCGGTCTCGGCCTTCTACGACGCCGTTTCCGGCCTCGGCACGACCGACCGCATCTTCATGAACGGTGAGGAGTTCGGCGTCGACGGCAAGCCGATGGCCCATATCGTTACCGGGGTTGACGCGGGCAAGGCCTATGAGTTGCCGCGGTTGGGCAATGCCGGTTGGGAAAACCTGCTGGCGCGTCCGGGCAGCAGTGCCAAGACGGTGGTGGTCGGCCTCGACGACTCCACCGGCGGGCAGGTCTATGTCTATGTCGGCAGGAAGCAGGCGTCGGGCAACGCGATCGAGAAGGCGGGTCTGACCAACGGCACCCTGTACGGGATCAAGGCCGACTTCCTGAATGAGGCGAGCGCCGGCCAATCGTTCTCCGGATCGTTCACCCTGGCGGCGCTGCCGAACGAGACCAACCGGAACGGCACCGACGTGCAGAACGACAGTGTCGCCGCCGGGGTGACCGGCTGGCTGCGCCCCGAAGACGGCGCGTGGGATATGGTCAACCCGAACCGTTTCTACTTCGTGACCACCAACGGCTTCACGGCGCCGTCGCGGCTTTGGGCGCTGGACTTTGTGAACCCGACCGATCCGAGACAGGGCGGCACCTACACGGCACTGCTGGACGGCACCGAAGGCCAGAAGATGTTCGACAACATCACGGTCTCGCCGGACGGCACGCTGGTCCTGCAGGAAGACGTGGGGAACCAGACGCGCTCCGGCCGGACCTGGCACTACGATCCGAAGACCGACACGTTGACGGAAATCGCTCGCCATGACGTGGCGCGGTTCGGGGACGAAACGACGCCGGCGACCGCGCCGTTCAACCAGGACGAGGAATCGTCGGGGGTGATCGACGTGACCTCGCTGCTGGGCAGTGCCTCGCAGCGGGCGTTCCTGGTGGATACGCAGGCCCACTACTCCATCCCGGGTGAGATCGTCGAAGGCGGTCAGTTGCAACTGATGCTGATCGACACCGCCATCAACGGCACCGACGGCGACGACCCGCTGAACGGAACGTTCATCGCCGAGACCATCACCGGCGGTAAGGGCAACGACATCATCCTGGCCGGCGGCGGTGCGGACACCATCATCGGCGGCGCGGGTGACGATGTCATTGGCGGCGGCATCGGCAGCGACACGGCGGTGTTCAGCGGCCTGCTGGCCGATGCGACGATCATGAAGACCGGCGCCAACACCTGGACGGTCAAGACCAGCACCGGCGGCACCGACACACTGACCGATGTCGAGACCTTCGCATTCGACAACGCCAAACTGACCGGTGGGTTCTCCACGCTGAGCATCGCCGCGACCTCCGCCAGCAAGAACGAAGGCGACAGCGGCACGACGCCGTTTACCTTCACGGTGACCCGTGACGGTGACCTGAGCAAGGCGACCAGCGCCAAGTGGATGGTGTCGCCGGATGTGGTGAACGGAGCCGGCGGCGCCGATTTCACCCGATTTGGCACGCTGCCGCGTGGCGTGGTGCAGTTTGCCGCGGGCGAGGCGACGAAGGTCATTACGATCAACGTCGGTGGCGACACCTTGCTCGAAGCCGACGAGACCTTCGTCGTCACCCTGAGCGATCCCTCCACGAACACCGGCCTTGGTGTCCGCGAGGCGACCGGCACCATCCTGACGGATGACACCGGCACCGTGGACATCGCGGTAGTGACGCCGAGGCTTGGTG
Organism: Nitrosovibrio sp. Nv4; assembly: GCA_943330455.2. Lineage (GTDB taxonomy): Bacteria > Pseudomonadota > Alphaproteobacteria > Acetobacterales > Acetobacteraceae > Rhodopila. Next base: position 9,940 of record CALQHT020000194.1, read on the forward strand.
AAGGCAGCGGTTCTGTCCGCGGCGCGTTCCTGTTCGACGTCACCCGCTCTGGCAATATCGGTCGGACCAGCGCGGTGACATGGACGGTCTCGGGCTCGGGTGCGAACCCGGCGGATGCGGTCGACTTCAACAGCGGTAGCCTTCGCACCGGCAAGGTGACCTTCAACGCCGGCGAAGCCACGAAGACGATCACGGTCTATACCAAGGGTGACAGCATCGTCGAGGCGGACGAGGACTTCACGGTCACGCTGAGCGATGCCACGAACGGCATGGCGATCGGCACCGCCAGCGCCTCGGCGACGATCCTGAACGACGACGCGAGCCTCTCGATCACGGCCGCTTCGGCGAACCTGGCCGAGGGCACCGGCGGCACCACACCGTTCACCTTCACCGTGACCCGCTCCGGCAACCTCAACCAGGCCAGTTCGGCACGCTGGGCGGTGACGGGCAGCGGCGCCAGTCCCGCGACGACCTCCGACTTCGACCCGAGCCAGTTCCCGAAGGGTGTGGTGAGCTTCGCCGCCGGCGAAACGACCCAGACCGTGACGGTCAACGTGCGGGCCGATGCTCTGGTGGAGGCCGACCAAGGGTTCACGGTCACGCTGAGGGCGCCGTCGGCGGGCACGGCGATCGGGACCGCCACCGCGACCGGCACGATCGTGAACGATGATGGCCTGAGCTTCTCGTCGTTCGCCGCGTCCGACAGCCTGACGATTGTGCCGGCCGCCGCGATCTCTGGCCTGGATGCGCCGAACCTTCAGTTCATCGGTGCGCCGGGACTGATCGATCTGGGTCCGAACGCGGCGACGGTCGTTGCGGCGCTGGACGCGTCGCGCGGTGTCGAGATCGTCTCCGGGTTCGACCTGGGTCAGGATGTTCTGGACATCGATCTTCTGGGCAACCTGCCCGGGGCGCTGCGGGCTTCCGACACGACGATCGACGGAGTGCACGCGATCAGCCTGTATGGCAGTGCCGATCCGTCCCACGGCGTGGTCCTGGCGGGCGTCTCCGGTTCGCAGACCGCGGCCGACCTGCTGGCGAACCACACACGGTTCGTCGACGGTCACGCGCTGATTGGCTGATGACAACGACCGCCGGTCTGCCTTCGGGCGGGCTGGCGGTGAGTTTCGATCGAACATTCCGGTACGGCATCCGACCCGTCGCGGTTCTCGCGGCGGGTCGGGTTGTTTTGGGCGGTTGGCATAAATGCTGAGCCGGTGTGACGACACTGCCCATGTGTTGGAATTGCTGCCGGAGTCATCGGTTGCCGGACCGCCGGATTCGACGCAGGCGGCGACAACGGTCAAACCCTTTTCGGTCGTAGGGGGGCGACACACTCGTCTCACCGTCATTGCCGGACTTGATCCACGGCTGTCCGGTTTAAATAACTTGTACTTTCCATATTTATGGATTCGACTCGAACCCATCGCAACACCGCGAATCGGGACAGGGTCGAATCACATGGAACCGCACAGGAATACAGTCATACA
>CALQHT020000195.1 GCA_943330455.2 Nitrosovibrio sp. Nv4
ACAGCCTGGTCCAGGCCGCGAAGGCAAAGGCGCGCGGATATCGATCAACCCGTAACCTCAAAGCCATGGTCTATCTCATCGCCGGAAAGCTCGACCTCAGGCTGCCAGTATGAAATCGTTACCACCCACTCCAAACAGCGAGGAGCCACCTGACGAGACAGGTCGTTGGATCGCAGTGCCGCCGAATTGGCGGCATACATGCCGAACTCCTCTTTCGAGGGCCCAATATCCGCCCGTCCGTAGAGGGCCTGAATAAACCGGGAGAGCTTCTCCTCCATCGCTTGCCGATTGAGGCCGTCGATGAAAACATCGGCAAGGTGGAATGTATCGCGAAGCCGCTGTCCGAAAGGCTTGTCGTCGCTCGCGTCATCCCCGACAAGTTCGTCCGCCATCCGTGACAAAGACGCCGCGGTGACCGAAGCGGCCTGATTTTGGCGTATCTGCTCCAGCAGAAGCGCCTTGCGCAGGGCAACCTGGCCATTTGCCGAAACCAGGACGAACTGCGGGCCATAGACCTTTCGTAGCAATGCGACCTCGTCGGGACGTTTCAGTTGGCGCAATATATATGCCGTCCGTTCGGCTGGCTTGGCATGGGAACCACTCAGGGCACCTCGCTTGGACAATATGGCCTGAATGCCAATCCGAGCGAGAGTGGCTTGGTCGCCGAACCGTTCACAAATCTCATTTCCGAGGTGCATGCGATCTTGTGAAGCTTCGAAAAACCCCTGATTTTCGGGTTCGCGCGATATCCGGTAGAGTCTCATCTCCTCGGTGAGCCGGATCACCACCGGATCGTAGCGTACTGCCCGCAAGGCAGCGCTGAGTGTGTCGATAATGGCGCCGATGTCGACACCGATCGGCCCCGCTATTCCGAACACCAGTTCGGGAAATTGGTTATTCAGGGTTGCATCTGCCATGGTGACGGCGATGATACACGTGAATGAAGCGTTCAAACACCTTTGCCGATAATTCTGTGAGCGGAGACCTGTCATGTTACCCGAGGAAACGCCGAGTCAGAAAGCCGTCGATCTGTTGATCAGCGACATTCAGGCTATGGTACGCAAGATTGGGGCTCGATTCGAACCGGACCCCGACAAGGTAAAAACGTTCGCCGAGGCCATGACGGTCATGACCGCGCGGGCGAAAGCCGAGGTGGCCAATAAGGCGTCTGCACCGGATTAGATCGAAGGGGGCGCCTTTTCCCGGCTATCGTGCTATCCGCCCCCGCATGCCACCACCTCTCCTCACGCTCCAGGATATCGGCCTCACCTTCGGCACCGCGCAGCTGCTGGCCGGCGCTGCCCTGGCCGTCTCCGCCGGCGACCGTGTCTGCCTTGTCGGGCGCAACGGTTCCGGCACATCCACCCTCCTGAAAGTCGCCGCCGGGCTGGTCCAGTCCGACACCGGGCGCCGCTTCGCCCAACCCGGCGCCACCATCCGCTACCTCCCGCAGGAGCCGGATTTCGAGGGATTCGCCACCACCCTGGATTATGTCGAAGCCGGGTTCGGCGACGGCGCCGCCGGGGATCACCATCGCGCCACCTACCTGTTGCAGCAACTCGGCCTGACCGGCGCGGAAGACCCGGAAACCCTCTCGGGCGGCGAGGCCCGCCGCACCGCGCTCGCTCGCGTGCTGGCGCCCGAACCCGATATCCTGCTGTTGGACGAACCGACCAACCATCTGGACCTGCCGGGGATCGAGTGGCTGGAACGCGAACTCTCCGGCCTGCGTTCCGGCATCGTGCTGATCAGCCATGACCGGCGTATGCTGGAACGGATATCCCGCTCCACCGTCTGGCTGGACCGCGGCATCACGCGTCAGCTCGACCAGGGATTCGCGCATTTCGAGGCCTGGCGCGACGATGTCCTGGAACAGGAAGAGACCGAGCGGCACAAATTGGGCCGCAAGATCGTCATGGAGGAAGACTGGCTCCGCTACGGCGTCACCGCGCGCCGCAAGCGCAATCAGAAGCGGCTCGGCGATCTGCATGCGTTGCGCAAGAAACATAAGGAACAGAAAGGCGCCCAGGGCAATGTCCGCATGGTGGCGTCCGAGGCCGACTTGTCCGGCCGTCTGGTCATCGTCGCCGAGGGCATCAGCAAGACCTATGGCGATCGCACCGTGGTGCAGCCCTTCTCCACCCGCGTCATGCGCGGCGATCGTATCGGCATCGTCGGGCCGAACGGCGCCGGCAAGACGACCCTGCTAAATATGCTCACCGGCGTTCTGCCCCCCGACACCGGCGAGGTGATGCTGGGCACCAACCTGCAATTCGTCACCTTGGACCAACGACGGGAAACCTTGGACCCGACCCAGACCCTGGCCCAGGCGATGGCGGAGGGCGGCGGCGACACGGTGATGGTGGGTGGCCAGTCCCGCCATGTCGTCAGCTACATGAAGGATTTTCTGTTCGGTCCCGAACAGGCCAACACCCAGGTCGGTGTCCTGTCCGGCGGGGAGCGCGGTCGTCTGACCCTGGCGCGGGCCTTCGCGCGCCCCTCTAACCTGATGATCCTGGACGAACCCACGAACGATCTGGACCTGGAAACACTGGAATTGTTGCAGGAGCGGCTGGCCGATTATGCCGGCACCGTGCTTTTGGTCAGCCACGATCGCGACTTTCTGGATCGTGTGGTGACATCCGTCATGGCAACCGACGGCGAAGGCACCTGGACCGAGTATGCCGGTGGCTATTCCGACATGCTGGCCCAGCGCGGCCCGGTCCGGCAGGCCGCCGCCGCCGCCAAGGCAAAACCCGCCGAACCACGCGGGCGCGGCGCCACGCCGAACCGGCGGATGACGTTCAAAGACAAGCACGCCCTGGAAACCCTGCCGGCCCGCATCGCCAGCCTGGAAGCCGATCTCGCGCGTCTGAACCGCGAACTCGCCGATCCCGATCTTTACGCGCGCAAGCCGGATCGGTTCAAGGCCGCAACCAAGGCGCTGGAAACCGCGCAGACCGCGCTTACCGCGGCCGAGGAACAATGGCTGGCCTTGGAAATGCTGCGGGAGGAGTTGGAAGGCTGACCCCGCGTTATCCCACCACGCGCGGGCGCACTTCCTGACACAGCAACTGCAACGACCGCATCATCATCGGCGCCGGGATTCGTGCGCCGAAATTCAACTCCGCCAGAATGCCGTCGATGCCCAACTCGTCGCGCAACTGCCGCAGGCGAGCGGCCGCATGCTCGGGGCTGCCGACGATGACCTTGTCGCGGAGAATGTCGTCATAGGTCAGCGCCCGCACTTCCTCCAACTCCGCTCGGCGGCGTGCGTTGGGGGAGCCTTCCAGTTGCGAGACCAGCGCGCGATAGCCATGCCGGATGCTGGCCTCGGCTTCCGCGCGGGCCTGGGCATCCGTATCGGCGATATGCAGCGACAGACGTAGATGCACCTCGCCCTTGCCGGGATGGCCGGCATCCTTGTAGGCCTGACGATAGGCGATCAGATCGGGCGCCAGGCCGGACAATGTGCCGCTGCGCACGGCGACGAACAGCGGATAGCCGAGGGCGCCGAGAACCGGGAACGTGTCCTCGCTGGCCCCGGCGATGCGGATCGGCGGATGCGGCTGCTGAAACGGCCGCGGCACCGCGCGGGCTTCGTTGAAGTGGTGGAACTTGCCGTCGAACGAAAACACTTCCTGGGTCCAGGCGCGCTTCAGCACTTCAAGCGTTTCGTAGAACCGTTCGCGACTTTCCGCATAGGGCACGCCGTACGCGGCATAGGCGCGCGGATTGCCGCTGCGCCCGATACCTAGCAGCAGGCGCCCCTGGCTGATCTGATCGACCGTCGCGGTTTCCTCGGCCAGGCGCAACGGATGCGCCAGCGGCAGCACCTGCACACCCGTGCCGAGCTTCAACCGCGTGGTGCGGGAGGCCAGCGCCGACAGCACGGTCAGCGGCGCCGTCAGCACGGAGCGGGCGGATTGCTGGTGGATTTCCGCCAGCCAGACCGCGTCCAGCCCCCAGGACTCGGCATCCACCACCTGCTGCATGCCTTGCGCGAAGGCCGCCGCATCGGTCTGCCCGTCCACCTGGCGATGGAACTCATGATACCAGCCGATCTCCATCGTCGTTCCCCGCCTTGCGCTCATGTCGTCCATAGGTCGGTGCCTGACATGGCCCAAACCCGGATTGGGAGCAATGGCACCAACCGATGACCGTGACGACCAGACGGAATGGGAGACTGCCATGTTGTTCGGTCTGTTCGGCAGCGCCACCGCGCGCCGCACCCAGGGGGAATTCGACCGCGCCGAGGGGTTCCGCGGCTTCATCGAATACAACATCGAAGTCGAAACACCGGGCTTCCATGGCACTTTCGTCGTGGGGCACTACTTCACCGGCTTCGGCCAGGTCTCCGCCCCCCTCTCTCTCCTGACCTGGCTCGGTGCCCGCACCACAACGTTGCGCCTGGGCACGGCGGTGATCGTGCTGCCGTGGCACAATCCGGTTTTGCTGGCGGAACAGGCGGCGACGTTGGACCTGCTGTCCGGCGGGCGGTTGGATTTCGGGATTGGCAAAGGGTATCGCTACAACGAATTCGTCGGTTTCGACGTGCCGATCGCGGAATCCGATGCGCGCTTCCAGGAAGCCCAGGAAGTCCTGCTGAAGGCGTGGTCGTCGGAAGAACGATTTTCTCAAATAGGAAAATACTGGACGTTCCACGATACCGTTGCGGAGCCGCCGCAGGCACGCAGGCACGCCGGCACACAGGCACGCAAGCCGCATCCGGTGATCGGGTGCGGACCAATGTTGTGGGATCGAGTACACGTCTCACCGTCATTGCCGAGCTTGACCCGGCAAGCCGTGGTTCAACGGCAGGGGCGGGTTGTTGGATCAAGTCCGGCAATGACGATGAGAGGGCGTCGGTCGATGGTTCTGGCCGTGAGCGTGATTGTCAACGATTTCGACGTCCCCGGCGTCAAATCGCAAGACGATACGCCACGGGTTGTTCACGATCAGGATCAAGCCATAGTCGGTCAAACCGCCGTCGCCGCCACCCGAGACCGCGCCACCCAATGCCAGATCACCACGGAAACCGCGATCAGCACCGGCGGCACGACCACCAGGTTCAGCGCCGTCCAGCCCCACACCGCCTCGATCACGCCCGACGTCAGGGCCGTCATCGCCACGTTCGCGAACACGATGAAGTCGTGTGTGGCCTGCACCTTCACCCGCTCCCGCTGCGTATAGGCCGTGGTCAGCATCGTCGTGCCGCCGACGAACATGAAGTTCCAGCCGATTCCCAGCACCGCCAGTGCGACAAAGAACGTCCAGAAAAGCGGGGCGAAATAGAGGTTGATCACCACGGCACTCAAGGTCAGCACGCCTCCGGTCAGGATGATCTGGTGGATGCCGAATTTCTGGATCAGCCGTCCGGTCACGAAGCCTGGGGCGTACATGGCCACCGAATGTGCCCGGATCACCTCCGCGCTGGCCGCGACTCCAAAGCCGCACAGCATCATCTGCAATGGGGTCGAGGCCATCAGCAGGTTCATCGTCCCGTACCCGACCAAGGAACTGACCACCGCGGCCACGAAATTCGGACGGGAGACGATATCGCGGAACGGCACCGGCACGCCGGTCGCCTTGGGCGGGGCAGGGGGGAGTTCGGTGTAATACAGCAGGACCGCGGCGATCAGTGGCAGGACCGGCAGATACAGATAGGTCGCCAGGAACATGAAATTGGGGATCAGGTCATGGGTCTGCTTGACCATCTCCGGCCCCACGATGGCTGACAGCACGCCGCCGGCCATGACCAGGGAAATGGCGCGGGCGCGTGCCTCCGGTGCCGCGACCTCGGCGGCGGCGAAGCGCAGATGGTGCGACATGCCGAAGCCGACGCCGGCCGGGATCGCACCCAGGCAGTAGATGACGAAGTTCTTGGAATAGACGCCTGTCGCGAAGGTCAGGCTGCCCGAGAACATGATCGCGGCGGCCAGCCAGAAGCCTTTTTTGCGGCCGAAACGGGTAAACGCCCAGCTCGCCACGACAGACGAGCACATTACGGAAACCATCTGGATCGCCATCGGCAAGGTGTTCAGCGCCGATCCGGACAATTGATAGCCGATCAGCGAGGCCATGATGGTCTGGCCGGCCATGACCGCGTGCAGCATCGCCTGGCAGGCGAAGAGGAGCCAGACATTTCTGTTCATGAGCGTTTCGTTCCCTTGGACGCAAGAGCGGTTTCACCGTGGCTGGAAACGGCAACCCGCTCTAGCACTTTGTTTTATCGCGTGATTCACACGCTGTTACGTTCCGATCAGCGTGATCGCGCTGTCGGCATGCGGTTAAAAATGGCTCCAGCCTACCTTTTTCAGGGCAAGGGATTCTCCGCCGGGGTCACGCAGCATGACTCCGGGCGTTCCGGAATGAAAGGTGCCGATCCGGGTAACAGGGATGCCGGCAGCATGGGACGCGGCCAGCAGCGCCGCCTCGCGAGTCGGCGGCACGGCCATCAGCACCTCGTAGTCGTCGCCCCCGGTCAGGCAGGTTTCCAGCCAATCCGGTCCGGCGGCGCGCGCCTGCGCCGACAGGGGCACGGCGGTTGCGTCCAGGTCCGCGGCAAGGCCGTTCTCCCGACAGATATGGCCCAGGTCCTGCACAAGTCCGTCGGACACATCCATCCCGGCCGAGGCAATCCCGCAGATCGCCAGCCCCACCCGCGGCCGCGGCAACCGGTATCGTTCCAGCAGGAACCCGGTGGGATCGGTCAGTTTGCCCAGCGCAACCTGCAGTCCCAGGGCTCCATCGCCGATTGTGCCTGTGACCCAGATGCCGTCTCCGGCGCGCGCGCCAATCCGGCGCACCGCCTGTCCGGGGGCGACATGGCCGATGATGGTCAGGGACAGGGAAATCGGGCCGGGGGTGGAGGTCGTGTCGCCGCCCAGCAAGGTGACTCCATATTCGGCGTGGTCGGCGGCGAGCCCGGCGGCAAAGCCCGCGTACCAGGAATCCGGAGTCGCGCGGGGTGTCGAGATCGTCATCAGATAGGACAGCGGCACCGCGCCTTTGGCCGCCAGATCGGACAGATTGACCCGCAGCAGCTTGCGCCCGACCAGGTCCGGCGGATCGTCCGGCAGGAAATGCACGCCCGCCACCATGGCGTCGGCGGTCAGCACCAGCTCTCGTCCCGGCGGTGGGGTCATCACCGCGGCGTCGTCGCGCAATTCCAGCGCGCCCGGTCCGGCCAACGGACGAAAATGCCGAGCGATGAGGGAAAACTCGGGCGGGAGCGACGGGTTGGTCATGCTTCCCCGGTTCCTGGCGGAAATCCCAGCAGCATCCGCCCATACGGCACCATCGCCAATTGCTTATGCACGACGGAGTGCGTGGAAATGGTCAGAATATCCCGCAGCAGCGGTTGCAGCGGGTCGGAATCGTAGACGATGCGGGATCCCAGGACCTCGACCAGCTTCTCGACACCCTGGCGCAGTTGGGCGGTCGCATAGGCGATGTCGCGGCGGTTGCGCATGATGTCGTCCGCCGTGATCGGCCGGCCGGAGGCGATGACCGCCATGCTCTCGTCCCGCCTGGTGTGCATGACCAGCGTCGCGAGGTCGATCGCGGCTGAGGCCTCGCCCAGCGCCATCTGCACGACCTCGGATTCCGCGAGATCGCGCGCACCGCGCGACAGGCGCGCGCGGATTGCCGCGGGAACATGGGTCAAGGCGCGCTTTGCCAGGGAAAAGCCGACGGCGGGCAGGGAGAATGGCACCAGGTAGCCGCGTGGAACCCGCAATACGTCGTAGTCCGGATGCACCAGGCTGCCCGGCGTGGTGCCGGCCATCAGGTCTGCCAGCTTCACGGTGCGATGCGCGGGGACGAACACGTCGTCGATCACCAGGGTGCGGCTGGCGGTGCCGCGCAGGCCCAGGACATGCCAGTCGTCGACGATCTCGATCTGCTGCATCGGCACCAGCATGTAGCGGGTCGGTTTGTTGCCGGCCGAGTCCTCGGCCCGGGCGCCGATGATCGCCCATTGCGCATGCAGGCAGCCCGAGGAAAACGGGAATTTTCCGCTCAGACGCCAGCCGCCGGTGGTGGCCCGGGCGGTTTCTCGCGGCGCCAGGGACGATGAGGCGACGGCCGCCGGATTGTCGCCCCACACATCGATCTGCGCCTGCTCGGCCATGCTGGCGATGATCCACTGGTGCTCGCCAAGCACGGCATAGACCCAGGCGCTGGCGCCGCAGCCCTCGGCCAGGATTTCGACGATGCGCGAGAAGACGTCGAAGGGCGCTTGCTCGCCGCCGAATCGCCTGGGTTGCAGGGCGCGGAGGATGCCGGCGGTCCGATAGGCGTCGACGGTCGCGGCTGGCACGGACCGATCAGCGTCCGTTGCCGCTGCACGTTCCGCAAGGGTTGGGACCAGGGACTGGGCCTGGGTCAGGAGGGTGGAGGTCATTGGGGCAGCGCCCCGCCCTACGCCGCCCAAGACGACCGTCCCTGAATCGCCCACCGCCCATCCTGCAACGTCACGATATAAAGCGACCGATAGCTGCCAATCGGACTGTCATCAGCCCGATAACGTGTAAACCGCACCCGGAAATGCACTTTCTCGGGTCCCGCATCGACCACCTCCACATAATCCCAGGCCGTTCGAGACCAACCCTCCGACTGTCCCTGCCGGCCCCACACCGCGGCCTTAAAATCCGCCGGCGTCGCCATCACCGTAACTTTGCCACTATGGAAGCGCACATGCGGGAAATGGAACCAGCGTGTGCGCAGGGCGTCGGCATCTTCGGCATTGAACGCCGCCATGAAACCGTCCATCGCCTGCCGAGCGCCGGCGATCGCGTCGTCATTTGAATCGGGCATCATGTCATCCTTGCTAGCCAGGACCGCATCGCGATCCGCCGATCCTATTCCAGCCTTCGCCTGGCGGACGAGTCTCGCCGCGCTCTGTGCCATTCTGCTGGCACCGCTGCTGCTGGTCGAGGTGCCCCCTCTCCTCGACTACCCCAACCACCTCGCCCGCCTCTTCGTTCTGGCGCTCGGCGGCAACGATCCCGTCGTGGCAGGATTCTACACCGCGCGCTGGTCGATCATTCCCGATCTCGGCATCGATCTGATCGGCCCGCCGCTGATCCATGTGTTGCCGATCCATGTCGCCGGGCGCGTCCTGATCGGGCTGGTGCTGCTGCTGCCGGTGCTGGGCGCGATCGCCTACAGCCAGGCGCTTCTCGGGCGCCGATCCTGGTGGTCGCTGGGCTGTGGCCTGGTCGCCTACCATCAGACCTTCATGCTGGGGTTCCTGAATTTCACCGCCGGCATGGGCCTCGCGCTGTGGCTGGCCGCGGTGTGGCTGCGAGGGCGCGAATCCCACCCGGCGCGCACCGTTGCCCTGACCGCATTGGGCTGCGTCGGCCTGTATTTCTGCCATCTGATGGGCGTGGTGTTCCTGGGCGTCCTGATCGCGGCTTATGAGCTGACATGGTTGCTGGAATTTCCCCGGTCCCGTCTGTTGGCGCCGCGCATCGTGCTGCTTCGCTTTGCCGCCGCGGCCAGCGTCTTCGTGGTGCCATTGGCGCTTTATGCCGGGTCGGCGCTGTCGCGGGAGGCTGGTGGGCTGGTCTATCTGACCGCCCCAGGGAAGCTGGAGCAGCTTCTGGCGCCCTGGACCAACTATCTGCTGCCGTTTGACATCGCAACCGGGGTTGCGACGGCCGGTGCCATCGTTTTCCTGTCGATCCGGCGGCAATTGCGGGTGCCGCGACAGGCGGCGATCGTCCTGCTGCTGCTGGGTGTCCTGTATCTCGTCTGTCCGTTTGCCTATGCGGGTGTCATCAATATCGACATGCGTTTTGTCGTGCTCGCGGGGTTCATGCTGTTTGCCGGACTGGCGCCGGTGCGGCTGCCTGTCTGGCTGATCATGGGCATGGTGGTTTTGTTTGTGACGCGGATCGGTGTCGTGGCGGTCGCGTGGCACGGACATACCGAAACGATCGCGACCTTGCGCAGTGTTATTGCATCGGTGCCCACGGGCAGCACGGTGTTCGTGTCCACCATGCGGCCGGAGAACCGTTTCGGAATCGCCGACGCGCGCCGCCTGTCGAACGGCGTTTCGACCACCAACCATCTGCCCGCCCTGCTGCTGATCGAGCGGCGGGCCTGGTGGCCGTTCATGTTCGACAACGATTCCCAGCAACCGATCGCCACGCGTTCCCCCTATCTGGAGCTTGCAGCGCAGGCGGATCGGATGCCGGAGGATCGGCGGCAGATCCCCGCTTCGGCCTGCGATCTGGCCGGTTTCGACTATGTGCTGATGCTGGGGCGGTTGGTCGATGCGCCCGCGTTTCTGACCCCGGTCGCGGCGGCGGCCAGGGTGTCGCTGTATCGGGTGGCGCACGCCGACTGCCCGCCACCCCGGTAAGGCGAGGGACGGTCTGCGTTCGGTCCGCCATGACGCGGCGGCACTGTCCGGAGCACGCGCGTCATGGCCTATCGGGTCCACAAATCTTGGATTCGAGCGACGGCCAGAGAAAATCCTCCCCCTCCCCTTGAGGGAGGGGGCCGGGGGGAGGGGTAAAACCGCACGGATATTGCCGCCTCACCCCTCCCCCCAACCCCCTCCCTCAAGGGGAGGGGGAGAATTTTCTCCATCGCCATGATGTGTCAACGCTTAGGCGCCATGACGGGGCGGCACGGGCCGGTGCGTCACCCGACCGCCGAAGCCGAGCCGGTGGGGTCAGGCCAGCCCGGCCTCTCGGTGCATCGCCTGCTGTTCCGCCGCGATGGACGCCTCGTCGCGGCCCATGGCGCGCAGCAGGCGGGCGTGGTTGGCCAGCGCCGCGTCGCGATGCGGGTGCGGATGCCCGGTCGCGCGCTGGAACTTCAGGAAGATCACGACGTGCCGCCGCATCAACGGTTCCGCTTCCCCCAACCGGTTCGTGGCTTGCAGCAACCTGGCGAGGTTGTTGAGGTTGCGCGCCACGTCCGGGTGCTCGGCGCCGTAGCTTGCCTCGTCGATGGCGAGAGCGCGGCGCATCAACGGCTCCGCCTCCCCCAGCCGGTTCGTGGCTTGCAGCAAGTGGGCGAGGTTGTTGAGGCAGTTCGCTGCATATGGATGCTCGGCGCCGTAGCTTGCCTCGTCGATGGCGAGAGCGCGGCGCATCAACGGTTCCGCCTCCCCCAGCCGGTTCGTGTCTTGCAGCAACTGGGCGAGGTTGTTGAGGTGGACGGAGAGGTTCGGATGGTCCTTGTCCCGGCTGGCCTTGATCAGCGCCAGCGCCTCGCGCGACATGCGTTCCGCCCGGTCGTAGCGGGCTTTCACGTCGAACAGCACGCCGAGCGCACCCATCAGCCGCGCGGTCGGGTCCGCGATCCCCTGGTCCCGCGCGGCCAGCGCCACCGCTTCCGCGTGCTCGGCCAGAGGGTCCAGGCGGGGCCAGGTCCGCACGTCCTGCGGGTCGCCGG
>CALQHT020000196.1 GCA_943330455.2 Nitrosovibrio sp. Nv4
ATTCACCCGCGCGGGGACACCATCGGCGGCGAGCTGAAAATGCTCGGGCCGCACACCGTAAACCACCGGACGACCGTCGGCGCCGGTCGGACCCTTGCGGATCGGCAGCACCGTGCCGGCGTCGGAGCGGAACATGCCGTCGGTGATCTTGCCACGCAGGAAATTCATCGCCGGGGAGCCGATGAAGCCGGCGACGAACAGGTTGTTCGGGTGATCGTAGAGTTCCAACGGCTCCCCGATCTGCTCGACATGGCCGTTGTTCATTACGACGATCTTGTCCGCCATCGTCATCGCCTCGATCTGGTCGTGCGTGACATAGACGGTGGTGGTTTGCAGGCGCTGGTGCAGTTCCTTGATCTCGGCCCGCATGGCGACGCGCAGCTTGGCGTCCAGGTTGGACAGCGGCTCATCGAACAGGAAGACCTGAGGATCGCGCACGATGGCGCGTCCCATCGCGACGCGCTGGCGCTGCCCGCCGGACAACTGCCGCGGATAGCGCGCCAGATATTGCGTCAGGCCCAGGATATCGGCCGCTCGGCCGACCTTCTGGTCGATCAGGGATTGCGGCGCCTTGGCCAATGACAGGGCAAACGCCATGTTGTCGCGCACGGTCATGTGCGGGTACAGCGCGTAGTTCTGGAACACCATGGCGATGTCGCGTTCTTTCGGCGCAACGTTGTTCACGACACGCCCGCCGATGGCGATCTCGCCGCCGGAGATGTTCTCCAGGCCGGCAATCATGCGCAGCAAGGTGGATTTCCCGCAGCCCGACGGGCCAACCAGGATCACAAACTCCGCGTCCGCGATTTCGACGCTGACGCCATGCAGCACTTCGGTCGAGCCGAAGCGTTTGCGCACATCACGAATGGATACGTTCGCCATGGTGCCTGGTGCGCTCCCGGAGATTCGGCGCCGGTTGCATGCGGCGTCTTGCGTTGGTGGGTGGGCAGGTGCGACGGCGGCGGGGATGCACCCCGCCGCCGGTCGTGGTCAGAACTTGGAAACGCGGGTTTCCTTGGAGGTGATGAACTCCAGCAGGGCGGGCTTGCCGGCCTGCGTCTGCTCGATGCCGCGCTTGATGGCCGCGGTGATCTGGTCCGGAGTCGTCACGCGTTCGCCATAGCCGCCGAACGCCTTCGCCATGTCGGCGTAGTTGCCGGAGATGTCGGTGGAGCGGTATTTCTCGGTCGAGATCGGCATCACCTTCAGCTCGATCGCCATCGAGAAGTTGTTGAGCAGGATCGACAGGATGGGGATCCGCTCACGCACCGCGGTCTCGAAGTCCATGCCGGTGAAGCCGATGGCGGCATCGCCCCACAGGTTCATGCACAATGCGTTGGGCTTGGCCAACTTGGCGCCCATGGCCAGGCCGAGACCCATGCCGAGCTGGGTGGTCTTGCCCCAGCCGATATAGGACATGGGGGTGGTGGATTTCCAGAACGGAGAGATCTGGTCGCGCGGGCTGCCTGCGTCATGGGTGATGATGCAGTTGTCCATGCCGACGACTTCACTGACGGTCGCGTGCAGGTCGCGGATGACGCGGTAGGGGTTCAGCGGCGCGTCGTTGCTGTTGATCAACGGCAACCAGGTCTTCATCCACTCCTCGCGGACGGCGGCGATCTCGGCCACGGTGTCCTTGCAGTCGCGGTTCGCCTTGATGGTCTGGCGCAGCTCGCCGATCAGAGCCTGCAAGGTCAGCTTGGCATCGCCGACCAGCCCGATATCGCTGACCACGTCCTTGTTCAGGTGGTTCGGGTCGAGCGTCGCGTGGATGAACTTCTTCCCCTTGGGGAACTTAATGCCGAAATTCGTTTCCGTGAACGAGCAGCCGATGCCGATGACCAGGTCGGTCTTGTTGATGAAGTGGTGCACCTGACCTGGCAGAGCGTTACCGCCCGAGTTCAGCGACAGCGGATGGGTTTCCGGGAAGGACGACTTGCCGCCCAGGCTGGTGGTGACCGGCGCGCCCAGCAGTTCCGCCAGTTCGCGCAGTTCGGCCCAGGCTTCCGCCCACTGGACGCCGGTGCCGGAGTAGATGATCGGGCATTTCGCCGCCAGGATCGCTGCCGCGGCCTTGCGGACGTCAACCGGATCGGGGCCGTATTTGTGGACGCCGACCGGGGTGTAGTCGAGTTCGCCGATTTCCTCGTTCCAGATATCGGTCGGGATTTCAACGATCGCCGGGCCGGACCGGCCATTGCGCAGGTTGCTGAACGCGCGCCGCATAATATTCGACAGCTCGGCCGGCACATTCACCGCTTCGGCGATCTTCGACACGCCGCGCATGGAGCGGGTGGAGTTGAAGTTGGGATCGATGCCCGCGATCCGGCGCGCATAGCCCTGCGGCAGCACCAGCAGCGGCACCGATTCGGAATAGGCCTGCGCGACGCCGCCATAGGCGTTTTCCGCGCCCGGGCCGTGCTGCATGCAGAACGCGCCGATCTTGCGGCCGGAGGTCACGCGGGAAATCGCGTCGGCCATGTGCAGGCCGATCCGCTCCTGACGGACGATGATCGGGCGGATATCGGCCGCGGCGGCGAATTCCAGCAGATGGTTAACGGGGTAGCCGCAGAGGATCTCGATCCCCTCGCGCTTCATGATTTCCGCGATAGCCTGGCCGACTTTCATCTCGTCCGTTCCCTTTGCTGGGTTAAGCTCCCGTCCACCGGCCTGGTTCGGCCGGTAGCGATATCTTACGCAGGGTAGGGCGGCGACGGATTCGTGGCAACCGGTGGGTTGCGGATCGTTAATCCAGGCGGGATGGGATCACATCGCTTGGAATTGACGCAGGGCGGCATCCAGTTCTCGTGAGCGCTGGTCCAGCCTTTGCACCGCGGCGGGGGAGGGGCCGCCGACCCGACGCGCGGCTTCCTGCTGGGCGCGGTCCTGGGCGTAGAGTTCCTGTTGCAGACGCGTGGCTTCCGCGGCCGCTGCCGGGGACTGCCCGGATTGGGATCGAAGCTGGTTCAACGTCGCCCGCTGATTGCGCAAGGTCTGTTGCAGACCGTTCAGGCGTTGCTGGGCCGCCGCGACCTGCGCCGATGTCGCATCAGCCTCCTGCTGTGCGGCGGCGGCACGCTGACTGGCCCGAGCCGCCGAGGCTTCGGCCTGTGCCGCGGTATTCTCCAGGCTCTGCGCCCGTCGGACGTCGTCACCGGTCATGGCCGCTGACAATCCCCCGAAGAAACCGCGCTGGCTGGGCGGGACATTTCCGCCGGCGCATCCGGTCAGGAGGAGCAGCCCTGTCAGAAATCCGGCGGCCATTTTGTACCGATTGGCCGAAAGATTGATCCATTGTGTCACACTACCGTCATTGCCGGGCTTGACCCGGCAACCCACCCCCAGCCGTTGAAGCGCGGGTTGCCGGGTCAAGCCCGGCAAAGTCGGTGAGCGGGGTGTGGGACCACCTCGGGTGGGGGGCGGGGTGCGGTGGGCCAAGCTCGTCCAAGACAGGGGCGGGTTCATGGAGCAATCCTTCGGCCGGTTGGCATTGGCGTGCGTTTTTGAGCTCATGATGTGCCCTCTTCCGGACCTGACCCGTTCCCCGCTCGGCCGATCGATCGCACCAGGTCGATGCCCCGCGACCGAAAGCCGGTAACGCGGCGCTTCATGCCGGTCACCCGAGCGGCACCTGGCGCAACGCCGTTTCCAGCTCACTGGCGGATCGTTCCAGACGCCGCTGGGCAGAGTCGATCTTCGGCTCCTCGGCCATCAACTGCGGCTGCTGCTGCGCGCTGGCCACCAGGCGTTGGCGGGCGTCACGCGCTTCCCCCGCCGTCTTGCGCATCACCTCGACATCCTGGCGCATGCTTTCCGTCTCGGCGCGATATTGCACGGCGGTGAGCTGGCCGGCGCGATACTGCTGGTTCAACATCGCCAGCTTCTGCCGATTGGCCGCCGTCACCCGTTCCGACGTCGCGGCGGTCTGTTGCAGGTTGGCTGCGATCTGCTGAGCCGATTGGATACGTTGACCGGCGCCGGCTTCCTGCTTCTCGAACGCCAGGGTGCGGTCGGCGACCATGGCGCCGGCCAAGGCCCCGGCCAACAGGCCGATGCCCGCGCCGATCAGGGCCCCTTGGCCGCGATTATTGCCCGAGACCGCGGCACCGAGCGCGGCCCCACCGGCGGCGCCGACCAGGGCACCGGTGGCGGCGGTCGTGTACCATCGTGTGGACTGGTCGCGCAGTTGCTGTTGTTCGGCCGTCAGTGGCGCCGATCCCGATCCGGGCATGCCGGTCTGGCAGGCCGGCAGCATCACCACGACCGACAGGGCCAGGGCGAACTTGCGCATATGGCCGCCCATATGTCCGAGAGAGCTGATGGCACACGCCATGACGGTTCACTCCTGCTGGATTGCCGGTTCGGGAGGAACCGCTGCATGCCCGCATCATGCAGTTGGAAGATAAATATGTCATTACGATGGGCCGCCGTTGGAGCGATTCAACATTGTGCGGCGTGATTCCGACGCCTGTAACCATCGACCGAGATCGTCCCCTTACCGTCATTGCCGGACTTGATCCGGCAACCTGCCCCCTGAAGCCGAAGCGCGGGTTACCGGGTAGAGCTCGGCGATGACGGTGAGGCACACAATTTTGGTTCGTATCCGGTCGCCGTTGCAGCGATCCTCATGATGGCTCGGTGCCATCACAGCCAGGCCCATCCAAGGCTGGCCGGTCCGACCGGCCTCGGAGGCGGTCATCTGCCCAATCCGCATGCAATCATGAACGACAGGGTTAACCGCATGGAACCGGAACAATACCCCCCGAGTCCCGCATTGGTTCGTAACGAACCCCCCCCTTATCCGCGCCTGACCGGAACGGATTGTCAAAAGCTCCGTACTTAAAGTGGAATCTTAAGAAGTCGAATAAACCGTTTTATATCAGTGGTTAATAACCAGACCCGAAAGTTGGATGTGAGTTTTGGCGAAAAGCGCCAACACCTAGTTTCGTGCCAAATTAACCTTTCGGGGTTTTTTGTTAACCCTTGCCCAAAACGCAGGCAGAACACCGCCAATCCGAGGGTTTTGACCTCAGAAACCCCCGTTTTACCGTCGGAATCCATTTTTTTCTTGCCACCGCTATCAGGCTCGGCTTAGAACAAAAAGCAAACATTCAGCCGATTCCTTTGCACCAAGATCCGTTCACCAGCCCGCTGCGACTCGCTTTGAACATCGGAATCGCACACACGCGGTCGAAAACGGGGCGACGAAACCTGGGGGAAGGGCGAACCTGATTAGGCGCATGTCTTATGCGGCCATCATGACAATTGCCGCCGCCGTTCGCATCCGCATGTCTTTTGCTGATCCGCCCGGTCCTGACGTGACCCGCTGGCAGGTGCCCGCGGGTGCGATTCAACATTGTATGAAGTGATATCGACGACTCGAACCATGGACCGATAGACTCGCCTCACCGTCATTGCGGGACTTGATCCGGCAACCCGCCCCCTGCCGTTGAAGCCTGGGTTGCCGGATCAAGCCCGGCAATGACGATTAGACGTGCACTCGAACCCACAACTTTGGTTCGCACCCGGTTCCCGCCGACGGCTTGCCCGCGCCCCCGCCCACCGCCTAGGGTCGCGCAAACATCAACCGGGAGCGTCCCCCCATGCGAGCAGCCGATGCCATCGTCGAAATCCTCAAGCGGGAGGGGGTGGACACCTTGTTCTGCTTCCCGACGACCTCGATCATCGAGAACGCGGTTGCCGCCGGCATCCGCCCGGTGATCTGCCGGCAGGAACGGGTGGGCGTCGACATGGCCGACGGCTATGCCCGCGTCACCAACGGCAAGCCGCCCGGGGTGTTCGCGATGCAGTATGGCCCCGGCTCGGAAAACGCGTTTCCCGGCATTGCTACCACCTATTCCGATTCCGTGCCGGTGCTGTTCCTGCCGCTGGCCCAGGCGCGCGATCAGTCGCAGGTGTTTCCGACGTTCCGCTCGCAGGTGACCTATGCCTCGGTCACCAAGCAGGTCGAGGAGATCATGCTCCCCGGATCGACCGCCGATGTGATGCGCCGAGCGTTCAGTGCGTTGAAGAATGGGCGGCTGGGACCGGTGATGGTGGAGGTGCCGCGCGACCTGGTGGACATGGAAATCGGCAGCGACACGGTCGATTACCGCCCGATGCGGGCCAGCATCTCGGGCCCGGATCCGCGCGATGTGGACGATGCCGCGAAGCTGCTGGTGGCGGCAAAATGCCCGGTGATCCTGGCCGGGCAGGGCGTTCTGTATGCCGAAGCCTCCGATGAGTTGGTGCAACTGGCCGAACTGCTGCAAGCGCCGGTGATGACGACGGTGGATGGCAAGAGCGCCTTCCCGGAAGATCATGCGCTGTCCATCGGCTCGGGCGGCAACACGTTCAGCGGCCCCGGCCGGTTGTTCCTTTACACAAAGGCCGACTTGATCCTGGGCATCGGCACCGGCCTGAACCGCCACCCGCTGACCACGCCGCCGTTGCCCAAGGGCGTGCCCATCATCCACGCCACCAACGACACCCGCGACCTGCACAAGCAGCACCAGACCGAGGTCGCGCTTCTCGGCGACGCAAGACTGACCCTGGCCGATCTGATCGTCGCGGTGAAGGAGCGCCTCGGCGGCAAGCTGCCCAACAGCTCCCCCGCCGCGGAGATCGCGGCCGAACGCGCCGCCTGGCTGAAGCGGTGGGAAGCCAAGCTGAACTCCAAGGAATCGCCGATCACGCCGTATCATGTGATGTCGGAGTTCATGCGTGTGGTCGATCCGGCCGGCGCCATCGTGACGCATGACAGCGGCAGCCCGCGCGATCAGTTGCTGCCGTTCTACCGGGCGACCCGTCCGCGCGGTTATCTCGGCTGGGGCAAGTCGCATCAGTTGGGCACCGGGCTTGGACTGGCGATCGGTGCCAAGGTCGCCGCGCCGGACAAGTTCTGCGTCAATTTCATGGGTGACGCCGCGTTCGGCATGACCGGCCTGGATATCGAGACCGCCGTCCGCGCCGGCATCCCCAGCCTGACGATTGTGCTCAACAACAACACCATGGCGATCGAAATTCCGCACATGAAGCTGTCGCACGACGTTCACAAGGCACGTGATCTGGGTGGCAATTATGCCAACCTCGCCCGCGAGCTTGGTGCCTGGACCGAGCGCGTCGCCGATCCCAACGACGTTGCCAACGCGATCCTGCGGGCTCGGCGTGCCACGGAAGATGGCAAGACGGCGCTGCTGGAATTCATCACCAGCGCGGAAACCGCGTTCTCCCACCGCGGCGGCAAGGCGGAAGACGGTGCGTCCGGCGGCGGAGATCACTGACCATGGATCAGGAACTGCTGACACGGGTGGAAAACGGCGTCGCCATTGTCACCTTCAACCGACCGGAGCGGATGAACGCGCTGACTCGGGACATGATCGGCGGCCTGGGCGGGTTGTTGGCACAATTCGCTCAGGACCCGGCGATTGGGTGTGTCGTCGTGACCGGCGCGGGGAAAGCCTTCTGCTCCGGCGGCGACGTGCGGGTGCAGGCGGCGAGCGCCGGCAAGTCGGACATGTCGCCGGAGCAACGGGCCGATCAGTTGCGCAGCGGGATGGTGGCGTCGCAATTGCTGCATGACATGCCGAAGCCGACGATTGCCATGCTGAACGGCGTGGCGGCCGGTGCCGGCATGTCGATCGCGCTTGCCTGCGATATCCGAGTCGTCGCCGAATCGGCCCGGATGACGACGGCTTTCGCAAAGGTCGGACTGTCCGGCGATTATGGCGGGTCGTATTTCCTGACCCGTCTGCTGGGTCCTGCTTTGGCGCGGGAGCTTTATTTGACGTCGGAAGTGTTGGATTCGAAGCGCATCCTGGCGTTGGGCCTGGCCAGCCGCGTGGTGCCCGACGCCGACCTGGAAGCGGAGACGATGGGCCTGGCCAACCGCTTGGCGAGCGGGCCGCGCACGGCCTACCGCTACATCAAGCGCAACATGAAGGTGGCTGAGGAAGGCACGTTGAGCGACGTGCTGGACTCCGAGGCTTTCGGCATGCTGCGGACCCGGGAAACCGCCGACCATGCCGAGGCCGCGCGCGCTTTCGTCGAAAAGCGGCCGCCGATGTTCAAGGGAGGCTGATCAACGGCGACCTCCGTTAATAGCTGCACCATCTGGTGTTGCGCCAGGGTCACTCGATGTCGTGACGGTGCGGGTTGGCGACTGGCGCGGCGATTATGGCACGGGGCCAAAGGGTCACCGTGCCGCCGCGCCGTCGCCACCAATCCGCCGTGAATCGACGCCAGATTGCACGCTGTCCGAGACAGAAAGGGACAGTCCGATGCAAGTCCTAGCCCGCGTTCGTTCGATGCTTTCGGTCGCCGTGGTTATGGCCACGATGGGCCTGGGCGGGTGTGTGGCCTATCCGGACGCCTATGACACAGGCTACGGCGGTGGCGGCGGGCATTATGCTGCGCCGGCCTATAGTCCAGCCTATGTCAGCTATGGTGGAGGGTACAGCGGGGGCTACGCCTATCAGCGGCCTCAGCCGCGTGGCTACTCCGGCTGGGGGTATTCCGGTGGGGGGCACGGTGGCTATCAGGCCGATCATGGGGGTTACCGCGGGTGGCAAGGCGGCGGTTATCAAGGCGGTGGGCATCAAGGCGGCGGGCATGGTGGTGGCAGGCCCCAGGCCGTTGCAGCGCCGCCGCCTCAGCCTCAACCGCAAGCTCAGTCATGGAGCCACCAAGGTGGTCGGCAAGACCATGCCCCCAGGGGCGACCGTGGAGGATACCAAGGTGGGCCGCGCAATGGCGGTCGCCATGCTGGCGACGATCCCGGCCGGTAGGTGTGGCGGCCTGGATCGCCCTGGGGTGCGCGGGGCAGGGTGCGGGGAGGGTTTTATCTGGTTCGTGTTGGCGCCTGAGATAGGCGAACGCAGTATGTGCCCCAGGCTACGACGGAGTACCGCTCAGAGCAGGACGCAGCAGATCGTCGAAGCGGCCGAGCCGAACGGACCAATCGTAGGAGTTGACGACGCGGGTGCGCGCTGCGAGTCCGATGGCGGCCGCGGCGGGATCCCGTGCCACGCGGCAGGCGGCCGTGGCGAAGTCCGCTTCGCTGTCCGCCAGGATGACATCGACGCCCGGGCTCGCGTCGATCCCCTCCAACGCGCCGGATGTCACGATAACGGGACGCGCCATCGACATTGCCTCCAGCACCTTGTTCTGGATACCGCGGGCGATCCGCATCGGGGCGACCGCGGCGGTCGCGTGCGCGAGATAGGGCCGCACGTCCGGCACTCGACCGGTCACATGCACGTCCGGGATGGTGGTGAGCGCCTGCACCGCCGGGCTTGGGCTGTTGCCCACGATATAGAACGCGGCGTCCGGCAGGGTGCGGCGGATGATCGGCAATATGTCGTTGGCAAACCAGCGCACCGCATCGACGTTCGGCGGGTAGTCCATCGTCCCGGTAAACACGAAGGTGGGCCGCCCGCTGTCATAAGGCGCCTCGAACCCGGGCGAAGGGTCGAAATACCGATGATCCACGCCGCTGCTGATGCCATGGATATGGGCGGCGCGGTCCGGGATCAGAGCGCGAAAGAGCGACGCCTCCGCTTCCGACACGAAGGTCGAGGCGTCGCATTCATAGGCGATCCGCCGCTCCAACGCCGCTACTCGCCGCCATTCGCGCCGATAGACGAAGCGCATTGGCCCGGTCGTGGTTTCGGCATAGGACCGCCATTTTTCCGAATCCACATCCGCCAGATCGACGATCCGCAATCCCGTCTTCGGCAGGTCCAGGACATACGGCGCCATGTTCGAGGAGTTGACGAACACCACCTCCGGCCGGACCCGCGCCACGACATCGCGCACCCAGCGCGCCAACCCGCGATCGCGGAAGAACACGACGCTGAGCGCCTCGTTGGTCAGCAGGCCGGTCGTGCACAGGATCCGGGCCATCCGGCGATCGATCGATGCCACATGGATGTCTTGGCAGAGCGCCGCGACCACGGGCACATGCTCCGCATCGTCACCGGTCGCGCATTGGAACGCCAGATTCGTATCACGTTGACCCCAACAAACAGTACCGCCTGGTGCTTCCCTGGTAGGCGCGGAAGGAATTGAACCCCCTCCTCTGCCGTGTTGCGGCAGCGCTCTGCCGGTGAGCTACGCGCCTTGCGAGAGCCTTGCAACGGACTCTTGGACCTGGGGCCTTACGAGCGAGCCGGAACCACAGGGCGGCCGC
Source organism: Nitrosovibrio sp. Nv4 (assembly GCA_943330455.2). Lineage (GTDB taxonomy): Bacteria > Pseudomonadota > Alphaproteobacteria > Acetobacterales > Acetobacteraceae > Rhodopila. The sequence continues at coordinate 10,190 of CALQHT020000196.1, forward strand.
ACTCCAACCAGGGCAAGGACTATAGCACCGCGTCCGGCCAGGTTCAATGGATCGATTGGCCTAGGCCATGTCACAGGATAGCCGAGCAAACGCCTAGGTTGCAATCGGACACGTTATATTGCTAACCATATTTTTCGTATAATGTCATCCAAAATTTAGCAAATCCGGAATATTATGATCGGCAGCGGATTGAAGGGCGCCTCTTCGGTGGGTCGTTCAGCGCGGCCGATGTGACCTTGGCGTGGATCAATTATAATTTTCTGGATAATCGCGGTCGGCGTGCTATAAATGTGGCGACCAATCGGCGGTCCGTGGCGTGCAATGGTGTTGGTGCCGGGTCGGTAGCGTGGGAAAGGCAGGGAAACGGATGACGCGTACCCTCGCGCAGCAGGTACCGGTGGAAGTGGCCCTTCTCGGGCTGTTCGAGTTTCTGTTGTCATTCCTCCTGATTTACCTCGCCCTGCTCACGCCGGTGGGGGCCCGAATCCTTGCTAGCGCATTTTTCGGTGACGGTGCGATCGTTGCCGCCATCATGACAGTTACAATGGTCTCGATCGCCGCCATGATCGGCCTTTACCGCCCGCGGGTCTGCCTGGAAGCGGACCATCTGGTGCGTTACCTCACCACGGCGGGGTTGTGCGCCTTCCCGTTGCTGCTGCTCGTCGCGGGGGAGCTGAGCCTGGGGTTCACCCCGCGGGAAGCCTTGGGCGTCGCGTCCATCCTCATCGTCTGGCTGATCACCATTTTCGTGTCGCGCGTGGCCTTTCGCCTGGTCGCCGGCAAACAATGGCTGACACGCCGCGTTCTGGTGGTGGGAGACGACAACCGAACCGCGCGCCTGCTCGCCCGTCTCCGCAAAGGACCAGGGCGACCGTACGACGCTTGTCTTGTCACGGCCGGTGCGCCGATCCCGACCTTGGACAACCTGCGCGCGCAACGGATCTGGGCAGTGATTGAAACGCATGAGGGGCGATCGGGAGCCGATAGGCGCATCACCGCCGAGATGGCCGGCAAGGGTATCCGGGTCTATGACGAGGCCGGTTTCTCGGAGCAACAATGCGGCCGCCTGGAACTCGATCTGCTAGCAGCCTGTCGGACTTACGCCCACCGGAGGCTCATGTTAGAATCGTAACGTCGATTCGCTCCCTCCCCGGATGCCGCCAATGAGCAACTTCCGCCCCACCGATCGCCTAACCGGCTTCCTGATGCCGCCGTCTATCGATGAATG
>CALQHT020000197.1 GCA_943330455.2 Nitrosovibrio sp. Nv4
ACCCTGGCGGACTTTATCAACGCACGGGGCCGGATCTGCCGCCGGCTTGCTGAATCGCGAAGGAGGCGGGTCAGGCAAAGGATATTCTCCGCCAAAAGCTTATCCTAACGCTGATGGGGCTCTGCCCCGGACCCCGCGAGGGCTTCGCCCTTCGAACCCACCAGGGGCTACGGCCCCTGGACCGCGATTCATGGGGTCTAGGGGAAAGGGGGCCGACACGGACGCTGAAACGCCATGGTCGGCCCCCTTTCCCCCAGACCCAATAAACGGCATCCAAGGCCCAGCCTTGGTTGGGGTCGAGGGGGCAAAGCCCCTCGCGGGGTTTGGGGCAGCGCCCCAAGGCCTTCGTCCCGCCCCGCTTGCACCCAGGCACCAATGGGCGAGAATGCGCGACCCTGGGGAGGATGGACCATGAGCAACCTCGATCGTGCCATCAACATCGACGATCTGCGCCGTATGGCGCGCCGGCGCCTGCCGCGGATCATGTTCGACTTCATCGAGGGCGGCGTCGAAGACGAGGTCGGCCTGGCCACCAACGAGGCCGCGTTCCGCCGTCGCCGGCTCGTCCCGCGCTATTATGTCGACACCACCGCCCGCCATCAGCGGACGCAGGTCTTCGGTCAGACCTTCTCCGCGCCGCTGGGCATCGCCCCTACCGGTCTCGCGGGCGCCTTCTACCCGGACGCGGAGATGCATCTGGCTGCCGGCGCGGCGGCCATGAACATTCCCTATCTGATGTCGGGGGCCGCCAATACCTCGATGGAGCAGGCCGCCCGGGTGGCGCCGGATCATCTCTGGTACCAGATCTATGGCGCCAAGGACCGCTCCATCGCCGCCGATCTGGTCCGGCGAGCGGGTGATTGCGGCGTGCGGACGATCGTGGTGACGGCGGATGTGCCGGTATCCTCCAACCGAGAACGCAACCGGCGCAACGGCTTCGGCCGCCCGCTGCGGCTGGGGATCGGCACGATCCTGGAGTCTCTGCTGCATCCCAGCTGGCTGCTGCATTATCTGCGCCATGGCATCCCGGTGATGGGCAACTGGGCGCCCTACGCTCCGGTCGGTGCGAGTGCCGATCAGGTCTCCGACATGTTCGCCACGCAGACGCCGGATGCCAGCCAGACCTGGCAGGATCTGGAGGCGATCCGCCGGCTGTGGCCGCACAACCTGATGGTGAAAGGGTTGCTGCACCCTGAGGACGCAAGGATCGCGGCGGGCATGGGCATCGATGGGATCGTCGTGTCCAACCACGGCGGCCGGCAGTTGGATCTGGCCCCGTCGCCGCTCGATGTGCTGCCTCAAATTCGCGCCGTGGTCGGACCGGACATGGTCCTGGCGCTGGATAGCGGGGTGCGTCGAGGCTCCGACGCCGTGGTCGCGCGCTGTCTGGGGGCTGATTTCGTCATGACCGGTCGCGCGAGCCTGTATGGCGCGATCGCCGGCGGGACGGAGGGCGTGAAGAAGGCGATCTCTATCCTGCAACGCGAGATCGACCTGACCCTGGGGCAGTTGGGGTGCCTCGATCTGGCCGCGCTGGGACCGCATATGCTGCTGGAGAATCTGTGGACGACGGCGTTGGGGGAGGGGGAGACGTTGGCGCCCCAACGAGATGTCCAGATTGTCGGGGCTCGCCGGTAGTCGGGCGATCGGGGGGGCGAAAAGCCTGGGGGCTCCGCCCCGGACCCCGCGAGGGGCTTTGCCCCCTCGACCCCCACCAAGGCTGGGCCTTGGATGCCGATTAGTTGGGTCAGGGAGGACAGGGGGCCAACTATGGCGTTTCAACGTCCGTGTTGGCCCCCTGTCGTCCCTGACCCCATGAATCGCAGTCCAGGGGCCGTAGCCCCTGGTGGGTTCGAAGGGCGAAGCCCTCGCGGGGTTTGGGGCGGAGCCCCAAGGCTCTTACTTCCCCCCCGCCGCCCACCCTCGCCAGCGCCCCCGCCCCGCACTACCATCCAACCAACAACCAAAGGGGACCCAGGATGGCAAAGACGCGCGGCAGGGGCCTGCTCATGGCCTGGACGGATGTGCTTCCGGAGCACGAAGCCGAGTTCAACCGCTGGTATGACGAGGAGCACATGCTCCGCCTGGCCGGAATCCCCGGTTTCATCTCCGGCGCCCGCTATCGCGCCCTGCGCGGTGGACCAAAATACCTGGCGATGTATGAGCTGGAGGACCACAACGTCCTGCGCAGCGCCGCCTTCCGCGACAATGTTCGCTACAACCCGTCTCCGCGGCGAACCACGGTGTCGCCCAGCCATGTGGGGCGGAATTTCCTGCTGAACGGCTACCGACAGATCTTCCCGGTGATGCTCAATCCCGCCGACGACCCGCCCGAGGCGCCGCGCTTCCTGCAGATGGGCCGCATGGACATCCCGCCGACGATGGAAGACGAATACAACGACTGGTACAACACCGTCTTCATCCCAGACTTCCTGAAAGTCCCTGGCGTACTAGGCGCCCGTCGCTTCATGGCGATCGAGGCGGAGCCGAAATACCTGACCGTCTACGATTTCGCGAACCCGAACGTGCCGGACACGAAGGAATGGGACGCGGCGCGTTCCTCCAACCCCTGGACGAAGCGGGTGCGCCCGCATCTGCGGCTGGATCAGGGCTCGCCCGCCGTGTTCGAACGCATCTGGCCGGCTTGAACGAGGAGACAACGATGGAATCGGTCTTTGGAACCTGGCGTCTGGTGCGTGTGGTCACGACCGGACCCGATGGAGAGCCCTTGCCGCCCGGGTTCGGCGGCGCCAAGGCCATGGGTCGCGTGGTCCTGGGCGCGGACGGGCGCATGATGGCGATGACGGCGGACGGGCGGACCTCCATCCCGGACGGCGAGACTCGCGAATACAGCACCTACACCGGCAACTACACATTCGACGGCAAGCAACTGGTCACCAGGGTCGATGCCGCGTCCGACCCGTCCCGCATCGGGTCGGACCAGGTGCGCGACGTGCGGTTCGAGGGCAATTACATGGTCCTGCGACCGCCCTTGCGCGAATACGGCGGCAAGATGCAGCAGCGAGAGCTGTATTGGGAAAAAATCTCTGACATCTGACATCAACAGCCCTGACCATCGGCCGATGACACCGGTCCCTCGCCATTGCCCCTTATCGTCATTGCCGGGCTTGACCCGGCAACCTGCGCTTCGACGGTGGGGGCGGGTTGCCGGATCAAGTCCGGCAATGACGGTGAGTCCGGTGTCATCGGTCGGCTATTAGGTCCCTCGGCATGAGGCACAGCCAGCATGAACCAGCGTGAAATCCGGGCCTCGGTCTGCCCGCATGACTGCCCGTCGACCTGTGCTTTGTCGGTGGAGGTGCTGGACGGCAGCCGCATCGGCGCGGTGCGCGGGGCGGAGGACAACAGCTACACCGCCGGCGTGATCTGCGCCAAAGTCGCGCGCTATGCCGAACGGATCCACCACCCCGACCGGTTGACGCATCCTCTGCTGCGCACCGGTCCGCGCGGGTCCACCCAGTTCCGCCGCATCGGCTGGGACGAGGCCTTCGACCGCATCGCCACCAATTTCGCCAACGTCACCGCTCGGCATGGTTCCGAGGCGGTTTGGCCGTTCTATTTCGCCGGCACGATGGGCCTGGTGCAGCGCGACGGCATCAACCGGCTGCGCAACGTGATGCGCTACTCGCGCCAGAAGATGACGATCTGCACGACCTTGCCCGAAATCGGTTGGACCGCCGGGGTCGGCATGCAGCGCGGCATCGACCCGCGGGAGATGGCCAAATCCGACCTGATCGTGATCTGGGGCGGCAACCCGGTCTCCACCCAGGTCAACGTCATGACCCATGTCACCCGCGCCCGGAAGGAGCGTGGCGCCAAGCTGGTCGTCATCGATCCTTATCGCACCCCGACGGCGGCAGCGGCCGACCTGCATCTGGCGCCTCGGCCCGGCACCGATGGCGCCCTGGCCTGCGCGGTGATGCACATCGCTTTCCGGGAAAACTGGGCCGATCGTGTCTACATGGCGCGGTTTGCCGATTGTCCGGAGGCTTTGGAGGCGCATCTGCAATCGCGCGGGCCGGCCTGGGCCGCCGGGATCACCGGCCTGACCGTCGAGCAGATCGAGCAGTTCGCCCGCCTCTATTGCGGCACCAAGCGGTCGTTCATCCGGGCCGGCTACGGCTTCGCGCGCAGCCGCAACGGGGCGGCCAACATGCACGCGGTCACCTGCCTGCCGACCGTGACCGGGGCCTGGCAACATGAAGGCGGCGGGGCGCTATGGTCGAACCGCGGCATGTATGCCTGGAACAAGACGTTGATCGAGGGCCTGGACTCGGTCGACACCAAGATCCGCACCCTCGACATGAGCCGGATCGGCAGCGTGCTGACCGGCGATCGCACCGAACTGGGCGACGGGCCGCAGGTCCACGCGATGCTGATCCAGAACCAGAATCCGCTGACCGTGTGCCCTGACAGCAACCGGGTGCGGCGCGGCTTTTCCCGGGACGACCTGTTCGTCGCCACGCACGAGCAGTTCATGACGGAAACCGCCCGCTGGTCCGACATCGTGCTGCCGGCGACGATGTTCCTGGAACATGACGACATCTACCAGGCCGGCGGGCACAGCCATATCCAGATCGGCCCCAAGATGATCGAGCCACCGGGGGAATGCCGCTCCAACCACGAAGTGCTGCAAGGTCTGGCGTCCCGGCTGGGCGCGAAACATCGCGGGTTCGAGATGACAGCGATGGAACTCATCGACGCCACCCTGAAGGCGTCAGGCCGTCCGGATGCGGCGACCGTGCTGCGAGAGCGGTGGATCGACGTGATGCCGTCGTTCGAGGAGGCACACTTCCTGAACGGCTTCCCGACCCGGGACAAGCGGTTTCACTTCGCGCCCAACTGGGCGATGCTGGGGGATCGGCACGCGGCGATGCCACGTTTGCCGGATCACATGCCGACGATCGACGATGCCGCGCCCGACCGGCCGTTCCGGCTGGTGACGGCGCCGGCTCGCAGCTTCCTGAACACCAGCTTCACCGAGATGCCATCGAGCATGAAGCGGGAAGGGCGGCCGACCGTGCTGGTTCACCCCGATGACGCGCGCCGCTTGGGATTGGAGGATGGGGCGAAGGTCCGCTTGGGCAACGCGCGCGGCGAGGTCGTGCTGCATGCGCGTCTGGCGGAAGGGCAACTCCCCGGCGTGCTGATTGCCGAAAGTGTGTGGCCGAGCGAGAGTTTTGAGGGGGGAATTGGGATAAATGCGCTGACGAGCGACGATCCGGCGCCGCCGTTTGGGGGCGCTGTCTTTCACGATACGTCGGTTTGGTTGCGCGCGGTTGTGGGCGAGGTTGCCCTGGCGGCGGAATAATATCGACCGCCTGAACCATTGACCGATAGCGTACCTTCACCGTCATTGCCGGGCTTGACCAGGCAACCCGCGCTTCAACGGCAGGGGGGCGACGCGCGGGTCAAGTCCGGTCAGCCGCTCACACGTCGGCGTGCGGCAGGTTCAGCACCGCGATGGTCCGCCCATCGGCGCTGAGTGTCAGCGTGCCGCCATGCTGGTCGGCGAGAAGCTGGGCCAGGCTGAGGCCCTCGCCCGGCTTCGGCCGGCCGTGAAATCCGTTCCCATCATCGGTGACGATCAGCCTGGTGTGGCGGTTCCGCTCCGTGTGCAGGCGGATCGCGATACGACCCCGGCGGCGGCGGCGCATGCCGTGCTTCACCGCGTTGCCCACCAGTTCATGCGCCACGCGCAGGACCGTCTCGCGCAGTTCGGCCGGGCATTCGCCGCGCACCGACACGCCGACCTGGATGACCTGGTCCGCTTCGCGCATCAGTTCGGTCAGATGCCCGCAGAGCGAGCGGAGGCGATCCGTCATGGCCTCCGGCGCGCGGGTCAGGCCGAACAAGGCGTCGGAAATGGCGGCTGACAGATGGATGCGGCGTTCGAGCTGCTGGGCGATGGCCAAGCCTTCGGGGGTATCGCAGAGGCCGGGGGCGTGACCGATCAGGCCCATGATGCGTTGCAAGGCGTTCTTGGTGTGGTGGCGCAACTGCCGCAGGTCGATATCCTCGTCGGTGCCGATCCGCGTCGTGTTCGGCGTGTCGTCGACAAAGAAGTCTATGCCCGCAAACGACATGCCTTCCTTCGCGACGGCCACACGAGGCTCCGCGGCTCTGACGCGGTTGGCTCCCTGGGTAGAGTCGGCATGAGAGATGGACATCTCTTGGTTCGTCCTTGCGAAAGCTGGCGCGAAGGTTTGGGCGAAGGCTGGGATGGATTGCCAACGGCCATTGCGACTGGGAGAACGATATGTGGGAAAAAATCCCACGTCAACCGCGATTCGCATTTTTGTGGGTATTTTTCCCACATGATCGCTGCTATAGGATGGCCCGCGCACTCACCCAAAACACGGCCCGCCATGACCAACCCACATCCATCCGCGTCGGCCCCGCCTGCCTCCCTGCTTCGGGCCGTTCGGCGCATGCTGCGGCCGTTGGTCCGAATGCTGATGAAGAACGGCATCACGTATCCTGTACTGGCGGATGCGCTGCGTGAATTGTTCGTGGATGTGGCCGTCAAAGACATGCTGACTGATCCGAAATCCCGTACCGACAGCCGAATCAGCGTCCTGTCGGGCGTGCACCGCAAGGAAATCCGCCGGCTTCGGGAAAGCGACGTAGAGGCCGATGCCACGCCGGAGATCGTCACCCGCAACAGTCAGATCATCGCCCGTTGGCTCGCCCTCCACGCGGCCTCCGCCGGCCAGGCGCTGCCCTTGCCCCGTTCCGCGCCGGCCGGGGAGGCCAGTTTCGACGCGCTGATCGCCTCGGTCACCACCGATATCCGCCCGCGCGCCATCCTGGACGACTGGATAAGCCAGGGGATTGTCACTGTCAGTGACGACGATCACGTGCATCTGAATACCGCGGCCTTCATTCCGCGGGCCGGCGGGGAGGAGCAGTTGTTCTATTTCGCCCGCAATCTCCACGACCACATCGCGGCGGCGGCGGCCAATATCGATGCTGTGGCGGCACCACGGTTCATCGACCGCAGCGTCCATTACGATCGGCTGAGCCCCGCCATGGCGCGACGGCTGGAGATTTCGGCGCGTGCCATCTCGACGCGGGCGATCATGGATATCAACCGCCTGGCCAGCGAGTTGGTGGACAGCGAGGCGGAACCGACCGGCGATGACCAGCCCGCCTGCCGGGTGAATGTCGGCGTCTATATCTATGCCGAGAACGAGACCGCACCGGCTCCCTGATCCGTGACATCCCAGGGCTTGCCAGGACCAGGGCGACGGAGGAGCATCCGTCGAACGGCAAGACGGGTGGGACGGACCAATGAAATACGACCTTTTGCTGACCGGCGGTGAGGTGATCGACCCCAGTGCGGGTCTTCGCGGCGTGATGGATATTGGCATCGCCGGTGGCAAGATCGCGGCGATCGCGCCCTCGCTGCCGGCCAATGAGGCGCGCCGGACAATCAGCGCCAAGGGGCGGCTGGTGACGCCGGGTCTGGTCGATATTCACGCCCATGTGTTCGTCAACGCGCATGACATGGGTATCCACACCGATCAGTGCTGCCGAACGAGCGGGGTGACGACGTTGTGCGATGCGGGCAGCACGGGGTCGTCGAATTTTGCCGGGCTGCGGCATATGCTCGATCACGAAGTGCGGACTCGGGTGCGGGCCTTTGTGAACCTCTCGGCGATCGGCATTACGGGGACCTCGCGCGGCGGGGAATTGTCGCATTTTCCCTATGCCGACCCTGAAGGCTGCGCGCGCATCATCCTGGAGAACCCGGACCTGGCGATCGGCGTCAAGCTGCGTTACGGCCCCGGACTGGTGTGGGAATACTCGACCGAGCCGGTGAAGCTCGCCCGCAAGACGGCCGAGATGGCGGGCGGGGTGCCGATGATGATGCATATCACCGACTCACCGATCCCGCTGCCTGACCTGATCGAGCATATGAAACCTGGCGATATCGTGACCCACTGCTATCACGGTCGCGCGCATGGGATCATGGGACAGGAGAAGCAGTTCCTGCTGAAAGAAGTGGTCGAGGCGCAGAAGGCCGGCATCATCTTCGATTGCGCGCATGGCCGCAGCCATTTCAATTTCCGTATGATCGAGCGGGCGCTGGACCAGGGCTTCCTGCCGGACACGATCTCGACCGATCTGACGATGACCAGCGCGACCCGCGGTCCGGTGTGGGATTTGCCGACGACGATGTCGAAGCTGCTGCATTTCGGTATGTCGCTGGACGACGTCATCCGGCGCGCGACGTCGGCTCCGGCCAAGATCATGGGGTATGAGGGGACGGTCGGCACCTTGAAACCCGGCGCCAACGCGGACATCTCCGTCTTCGAACTGCGCGACGGCAATTTCGAGATGCGCGACAGCGATGGCGATACCATCATCGCCAAACGCCGCCTGCTGGCGCAGTTGACGGTGAAGGAAGGGCGCGTGTGGTACGAGCGGCCGGCGGAGTAGTGGCTGGCATTCAGTGTTGGACGCTCGCGCCGGATCGGGCCAACGTAGGAGATGCGTGTGGGCGCGGTGGTGTGGGCGTGGTGGCGGACTGACCGGGGGACATCGTGGAACAGCATGCCGGGGACGCACCGACCATCGATGCCACGGAAGCCAGCCTGTTCGATGCGGCATGGTATCTTGAGAGCAATCCCGATATCGCGGCGGTGGATATCGATCCATTTCTGCATTTTATCCGCTTCGGGGCGGCCGAACGGCGCCAGCCCAATCCCTATTTCGACGGCCAATGGTATCTGAGCAATAATCCTGATGTCGCCGAACAGGGTCTTGATCCGTTCCTGCATTACTTTCACCGCGGAGACAGGGAGGGCCGCCGCCCGCACCGATATTTCGACGCCGGTTGGTATCGCGCCGTGCACGGTCTGTCCGCCGATCAGCCGGCGCTGGCACATTTTCTGACCGAAAGTCGGACCGGGCGTTACGCGCCTTGCGCGGAATTGTGGGCCGTCGCGTTCATGGCTCCGTATCGTGACGATCCGGCGCTGGGTGTCGACCCGTTCAGGCATTATCTGGACGATATGGTGAGCCAGGGGGAAAGCTTTGGCGACATTGAAATCGTGCGAAAATCGGGACTGGTCGACGCCGCTTACTACAATTGCAACGCGAGCACCGCGCGGGAGGCGGAGTGGGATCCGGTCACCCATTACTGCCGGTTCGGGTGGCGAGAGCGGCGCAAACCGAATATCCATTTCGATCTCGCCTGGTATCGTGAAACGAACCCCGAACTGACCGCGTTGCGGGTCAATCCGCTGCTGCATTACATACTGGTGGGCGAGCCGGCTGGCCAGCGTCCCAACGCCGATTTCGATCCAGAATGGTATCGGGCGACCTATGGCGTGCCCGACGGACAGATGGCGCTGGCGCATTATCTGACCCACCGGGGCGCCAACACTGTCAGCCCGAACGCAGTGTTCCACAAGGCCGGCTATGTGGGTGGCCATCCGCCCATGCGGATAGTCGCGATCACCATGGTCTACAATGAGGGGGCGCAACTGCGCCGGTGGTTGCGCCACTATGGACGACAGTTCGGGCCCGCCAACCTGCTGGTGCTGGATCACGGGTCGGATGATGGGAGTACGCGGGATCTGGGTGGGGCAGGGCGTATCACCTTGCCGCGGGTTGAGTATGACAACAACCAACGCTCCGGTTTCATCAACGAACAGCAACACAGCCTGTTTCGCTATTACGACGGGGTCGTTTATACCGACTGCGACGAACTGATCGTTGCCGACCCCCGAAAATACTCCGGCCTGACCGATTATTTCGGCCGCATGCAAGCCGACTGTGCTCGGCCTGTCGGTCTGGAACTGTTTCAGGACGAGATCCCCGGCAGCGGCCTGGTCGAGGATTTGCCGCTTTCCTTGCAGAGGCAGTATTGCCGATTCGTGGTGGGGATGTGCAAACCGTTGCTCGCGCGTGCGCCGGTGCAATGGATCCCCGGGTTCCATTCCTGCGACAAGCGGGTCCCGATCGATCCCTCGCTGTTTCTGGTCCATACAAAATATGCCGATTACGCCGCTGCCTTGGCGCGCCAGGCGTTGACCCGTGGCCTGCCGTGGTCCGAACGATCGCTGAAGGGCTCGCAGGGGCGCCATCAACGGCGCGAAGACGAACAGATGATCAAGGACAATTTCCAAGGCCCGATCGATCGGCTGCGGCAGGAAGGGTGCCGAGACTTCGCGTTCGACGACGTCGTGGATCAATTCTACAAGAAACTGACCTACCAGGAGCCGAGGGTATGGCATGCGGCCGGCTGGCGGGGGAATCTTTACAAGATACCCGCTTGGCTGCAGGGAACGTTTTGACGGGACACATCGGGGCGGCAGGCCTCACCTTAACCAAAAATCGGGAGATCGAACGCCATGGCAACCATCGACAGTCAGGTTCATGCTTACGAGCGTAACTATCCGGGTCGCCCCTGGGCTGGGGTGCTCCACGGCCCGGACCATGTGACCGGCGATGAGATGGTGGCCGCCATGGACGCGGTCGGGGTCGATGGCGCCTTGTTGGTCTCTCCGTATGCCATGTATCGCTTTGACGGCAGCTACGCGCTGGAGGTTTACGCGAAGCATCCGGGGCGGTTCGGACTGATCAAACCGGTCGATCCGAACGATCCCGGCGTGGTCGGGGTGATCGACGAGTGGGCCGCGCGAGACGGAACGGTCGGCATTCGCATCATGATGCGCGACGACGTCTCCACCGATGCCGCCGATCCGGGCCTGAACGCGGTGTTCGCGGCAGGGGCTCGTCATGGGATGCCGGTGAATATCCTGTGCTGGGGGCGGTTGGAGCAGGCCGCCCAACTGGCGGCCCGCAATCCGAACACGCGCGTGGTGATCGATCATCTCGGGTTGCAGCAGCCGTTCGAGCCGCCGGCGCCGGCGGCGCCCTGGGCGGAACTGCCGAAGCTGCTGGCGTTGGCGGCGCATGAGAACGTTGCGGTGAAGATATCGGGTGCCTGCACGCTGTCGCATGAGGCGTTTCCCTACAAGGATATCTGGGACCCGTTGGCGCGGATATTCGATGCGTTTGGGTTTGGGCGTTGCCTGTGGGGGACGGATTGGACGCGGGCGACGGGGTTGTTGACCTATGCGCAGGGGGTGGAGGCGTTCCGGGTGACGGACCGGTTGTCGGAGAGCGATCGGGCGGCTTTGATGGGGGGGAGTCTCAGTCGGGTTTATAATTGGGCGCCTTCCAAGGGGTGAGAGAAGGGCGGGGCTTCCGCCCCGGACCCCGACCAGGGCTCTGCCCTGGACCCGCCAAGGGCGACGGCCCTTGGAACCCGGACCATTGGTGGGTTTGCGGATACGGCCCTACTCGGAAGGTGATAGGTCCGTGTAGGGC
>CALQHT020000198.1 GCA_943330455.2 Nitrosovibrio sp. Nv4
CCTGGGGCCTACCCTGACCTATCACCGTCCGGGTAGGCCCCAGGAATTCAAACGACAATTATCCGGTTCCAAGGGCCGTCGCCCTTGGCGGGTCCAGGGCGGAGCCCTGGTGGGGTCCGGGGCGAAGCCCCGCCCTTCACCCCAAACTCACCCCAAACCCCAGGAGCACGCACCCCAATGGACGGATCAATCATCCCCAAAGCCACCGGCAAGGGCCTGGCCAAGACCGCGGGCGCGCTCGCCGGCATCAAGGTCATAGACCTGACCCGCGTGTTGGGCGGGCCCTATTGCACCATGATCCTGTCGGACCACGGCGCCGACGTCATCAAGATCGAGCCGCCGCAGGGCGACGAAGTGCGCGACTGGGGCCCTCCGTTCCACGGCGATGACGCCAGCTATTTCCTGGGCGTCAACCGCAACAAGCGCGCCATTTCGTTGGACCTCGGCAAGCCGGCGGGCAAGGCGGTGCTGCTGCGCCTGCTGGAAGGCGCCGACGTGCTGATCGAGAACTTCAAGCCCGGCTCGATGGAAAAATGGGGCCTGGGCTATGAGGACGTGCTGTCGAAGCGCTTCCCCGGCCTGATCCATTGCCGCGTGTCAGGCTTTGGCGGCGACGGCCCGTTGGGCGGATTGCCCGGATACGACGCGATCCTGCAGGCGATGACCGGCCTGATGAGCATCAACGGCGATCCCACCACCGGGCCGATGCGGCTGGGCACGGCGATCGTCGATATGGGAACGGGTCTGTATTCCGCGATCGGCATCCTGATGGCAATGCATGAGCGTAAGACATCCGGTATAGGCCAATATTTGGACATGACGCTCTACGACTGCGGCATGGCGCTTTTGCATCCCCAGGCGGCGAATTTCTTTCTGAACGGCAAACGACCGGCCGGCACCGGCAATCCGCATCCGAACCTGGTGCCGTACGACAAGTATCCGACGAAAACCTGCGAGATCTTCATCGCCAGCGGCAACAACGGCCAGTTCCGCAAGCTGTGCGAGATGATCGGCAAACCGGAGATGTTGGACGACCCTCGCTATGCCAATAATGGGGAGCGAAGCGTCAACCGTGTTTCCCTGACCCTGGCCCTGGCCGCCGCGTTCGCCGATCAGGATGGGTATGAGTTGTCGTTGCGCCTGATCCGCGCCGGGGTTCCGGCCGGTCCGGTGCTGCCGGTCGACGAATCGACGGCCGCGCCGCATACGGCGCATCGGGAGATGGTGACGGAACTGGATTGGTACCGGGGCATCGGCACGCCGATCAAGTTCTCTCGGACCAAGGGCGGCACGCGCCGCCCCCCCCCGAAATTCGGCGAGCATGGCGATGAGGTCCTGAAACAGCACGGTTTCACCGCCGATGAAATCGCGGAACTGCGGCGGGACGGGGTGATGCACGACAAGCGGAAGATGTGATGTTGGCGCCCGCGTGCCGGGACCGGCATGCGGGTTTTCCACCTGGCTGTGAGACACGCCGCCTCGGTGAGAGCGGCAACATCGTGATGAATTGTCAGACAAACGGCGATACAGGGATATAGGCGAACGTCGTCTGCGGGTGCGCCTGACTTGGGGGCTCCCTCGTACTGGATTTCGTGCCGGATTGCCTCGTCGCTGGCGTCATCCCAGTCGGCGGCAAGATCGACTCTCCCGCCAGCACATGCCGGTCATGCAAGCACGGACCGGCCATTCACGACTTTCCCAGGCTTGCCCTTAGGGCCTGCTCGGTAGCAACCGAATCGGCTGGGGCGACGGACCGGCCAATCCCCGTCATGGTCGGCGCAGGCCGGCCATCCACGACTTGCGGTACCGGTCGAGAGAAAGGCGTGGATGGTGGGCCTCCGTCCACCATGACGGGGTTGAGCGTCCGTGCCCCAAGTGGAGCACTTGTTTCCGGACGACTCCTAACCATCGCCCGATGCACAACCCGCCGATCAAGCTGAGGGGACCGCCCCGAGGGCGACCCGGCGCCTCTGCCCCGCGGGCAGCAGACCGCCCAGATTTCAGCCATCGGTTAACCGCACGAAATCGGAATGATAACCGGCCTTTTCCGCGCCTGTCCGGAACGAAACCCTGGGTTTTTCGCATGGAGACGCAACAAGTTCGCACGACCCGTCAATTCGGGCGGTTTTCGATATCTCCAGCCTTATCCTGGCGCTAACGGCGCGACCTCATACGTGATCGCAACCGCCCGACCCGTCAGGAGAAGGCTGCTTGCGGGAATTCCGACAAACCACGGAGGACCCTTAATATTTGCCCAAAGATTCGACAAACACAGGAATACCAATGTCGTCCGAGGTCATCATGATACATCGGACGAACGGCCCTCAGACAGAAACCACTTGCTCCTGCCGGCTCGACCGCCTAGAACAAACGGGCAACTTAAGAACCACCCGCCCAGCAAGGTGGCCAATATCGCAGCCCCAAAGCCGCGTGGGTCAGAGAATGGACTGACCCGTCTTCGCCCAATCCGCCAGGAACGCGGCCAGGCCCTTGTCGGTCAGCGGATGCGGGAACAGGGACCGAAGCACGGCGGGCGGCAGGGTCGCGACATGCGCACCCAGCTTGGCGGCAGCGACGACATGCTCGGGGCTGCGGACGGACGCGACCAGGACCTCGGTTTTGAAGGAGTACTGACGATAGATGGTCATGATATCGGCGATCAGGCCCATCCCGTCCTCTCCGATATCGTCCAACCGGCCGACGAACGGGCTGATGAACGTCGCGCCCGCCTTCGCCGCCAGCAGCGCCTGCGATGCCGAGAAGCACAGGGTGACATTCACCATCGCCCCATCGTCGGTCAGGTGCCGGCACGCGCGCAGCCCATCCGGGGTCAACGGCACTTTTACCGCCACGTTTTTCGCGATCGCGCGCAGCACCTTGGCCTCGGCCATCATGCCGTCGAACTCGGTCGCGGTGACCTCGGCGCTGACCGGACCCGGTACGGTCGCGCAAATTTCGGCAATGACATCAAGGAACTTCTTGCCGCTCTTGGCGACAAGGGAGGGGTTGGTCGTCACGCCGTCCAGCAGTCCGCTGGCGGCCAGCGACACGATTTCCGCGGTATCGGCGGTGTCGACGAAGAACTTCATGCGATCGCTCCGGTTTCAGGATACGTCATGGACCCAATCGGGATTGGGCGGGTTATACAGGATGTTGGGCGCGGACCAAGAGAGAGGGGGCTAAGGCGTGGCGTCTCTGTTCGACCTGCACCCACCCTCCGATCCGTCCGGCGCGTTGGTGGAACCGGCCGCCGCAACCGGGCCACGCCGCGTATCGGTGATGCTGCCGTTCCCGTTTCCCGGCCCGTTCGATTACAACGTGCCGTCCGATCTGGATCCGGCACCGGGGGACGTCGTGTTGGTCCCGCTGAACGGGCGGGAGCAATTCGGCGTGGTCTGGGACGCCGAACCCGACCCCAATCTCCCCGCGCGCAAGCTGAAAGCGCTGCTTGCCATCGTCGATACCCCGCCGATGCGGGAGAATTTGCGGCGGTTCGTGGACTGGATCGCCGCCTACACTCTGTCCCCACCGGGCGAGGTGATGGCAATGGCCTTGCGGGTCGCGCGCCCTCCCACCGGGCCGACCACTGGCTGGCGGCGCTCGACCCCAATGCCGGATGGGGTCCGCATGACCCCGGCGCGACATGCCGTTCTGGACGTGCTGGCCCGCGCCGAACCACGCGCCACGTCCGAACTCGCCCGCGCCGCCGAGGTCAGTGGCGCCGTGGTGCGCGGCATGGCCGATCTCGGGATGCTGGTCATGGAGGCGCTCCCGGCCGACCTGCCCTTCGTGCCGCCCGACCCCGATTATCCCGGCCCAACCCTGTCCGGGGACCAGAAAACCGCCGCGGTTGCCCTGCGCCAGGCGGTGGCGGCCAAGGCATTCCAGGTCCATTTGCTGGAAGGCGTCACCGGCTCCGGCAAGACCGAGGTCTATCTGGAAGCCGTCGCCGAATGCCTGCGCCAGAACCGACAGGCGTTGATTCTGCTGCCGGAAATCGCCCTCTCGGCGCAGTTCCTGGCGCGGTTTGAGCGTCGGTTCGGGGTGGCGCCGGCCGTCTGGCACTCCCACCTGACGTCCCGGGTGCGGCGGATCACCTGGCGCGCGGTGGAGGACGGGCAGGCCCCGGTGGTGGTTGGGGCGCGTTCGGCGCTGTTCCTGCCGTTCCCCGATCTGGGCCTGATCGTGGTGGATGAGGAGCACGAAACCGCCTTCAAACAGGAAGACGGCGTCGTCTATCACGCCCGCGACATGGCGGTGGTGCGCGCGCGTCTGTCCGCGGCGCCGGCGGTGCTGGTCTCGGCCACGCCCAGCCTGGAGACGGTGGCCAATGTGGAGGCCGGCCGCTACAGCCGCCTGCATCTGCCGAACCGGCATGGCGGCGCGTCGCTGCCGCATATCGAGGCGTTGGACCTGCGTGACACCCCACCGGAGCGTGGGCGGTTCCTGGCACCTCCGTTGATCGCGGCCATGCGAGAGACTCTGGCGCGGGGGGAGCAGGTGATGCTGTTCCTCAATCGCCGCGGCTATGCGCCCCTGACCCTGTGCCGCCATTGCGGTCATCGGATGCAATGCCCGAACTGCACGGCGTGGCTGGTGGAGCATCGCACCCGGTCCGAGTTGCAGTGCCATCATTGCGGCCACACCACGCCGATTCCGCCGGATTGCCCGAGCTGCGGCAAGGCCAATGCCCTGGTCCCAATCGGGCCTGGGGTGGAGCGGATCACCGAGGAGGTCGCGGTGTTGTTCCCCGACGCGCGCCGTCTGGTGATGGCGAGCGACACGCTACCCGGGCCTCAGGCGGCGGCGGAGGCGGAACGGGCGATCCAGAACCGGGAGATCGACCTGATCATTGGCACCCAGATCGTCGCCAAGGGGTGGCATTTTCCGCATTTGACCCTGGTTGGGGTGGTGGATGCCGATCTCGGCCTGGCTGGCGGCGATCTGCGCGCCGGGGAACGGACGGTGCAGTTGCTGCACCAGGTGGCCGGCCGAGCGGGACGGGCGGAAGCGCCGGGACGGGTGATTTTGCAGACGTTCAGCCCGGAACATCCGGTCATGCAGGCTCTGGTGGCCGGCGATCTGGAAACCTTCATGGCGTGTGAGGCCGCCCAACGGCGTCCGGGGCATTGGCCGCCGTATGGGCGATTGGCGGCGCTGATCGTCAGCGCGGATTCGGCCCAGGTGGCGGACGAATTGGCCCGGGATTTGGGTCGGGCGGCGCCTCAGGTGGAGGGGGTGCAGGTGCTGGGGCCGGCGCCTGCTCCGCTGATGATCCTGCGGGGGCGGCATCGGAGGCGGTTGCTGCTGAAAACGCGGCGGGATACGCCGGTGCAGCCCTTGCTGCGGGCGTGGCTGGAGAAGGTGAAGGTGCCGCGGGGCGGGCGGGTGGATGTGGATGTGGACCCGGTGTCTTTTTTGTGAGGGGGGCTGGGCGCGCCGGTCAGTAATGGTATCGGCACTGGATGATCGTCACGTTTTGGCCGTCACCCTTGCCGTCGACCACGTAAACGAGGCGATGTTCGCCCGAAATCCGACGCGACCAGCAGCCTTTAAGCTGGCCCTTCAGCGGTTCCGGCTTACCGATCCCCTTGAAGGGAGTCCGGCGTGTGTTCTCGATCAGATCATTGATTCGCGCGTGAAGGTCAGGGTCGCAGGTCGACCAGTAGAGATAGTCTTCCCACCCGTGGTCCGTAAAATGGACCCTCAAGCCATTTCGTCGGCGTTTGCCGGAGCCAACAGTTCTCGTTCTCGGGCACCATCAGCCTGTATTTGCCGGAGAGAGGACATGAGGCGGCTGGCGTTCTTCGGGCTGCTGAGCAGGTGCACGGTTTCCTGCCAGCCGGCGAATTCTGCTTCGGACATGATCACCAGATTGCCCTTGCCACCCTGGCGGGTAACGAACAGCGGTTCCCGATCGTCGCTCACGCGGTCGAAGTGGCTCGCCATGTTTTGGCGCAGTTCGGTGAAGGAAACGTGGACCATATCGGGAGCCTTGGAAAACTGATGGGCATTATGTACGGATATAGGTACAGAGGCAAGCGCTTTCCTCCACCAAGCCTCAACCGCAAGCGACCTGGGGCAGTCCATGGGGCACGCCCAAGGTCAAACGAAGGCGGATTTTTCGGCCAGAGTCCCATCTCTCCTCTTCGGGTGCCGCTTTGAATACGGCGTGCGTCAAGGTCGGAGGCGGACCCACGCCGGACTCCGCCCCTACCGAGCCCGGAACTTCGGCTTCCGCTTCTCCTTGTAGGCCTGGATGCCTTCCTGCATGTCCTCGGATTGGCGCACCCGGGCGATGATCTGGCTGACGCCGACCATCCGCTCGATCGGGCCGACCGGCATCACCTGGGCCACCAACTGCTTCAGCGCCCCGATCACCAATGGGGCGGATTCCAGCAACTGGTCGGCCATTTCGAGCGCCGCGGCCTCATGCTGGCCGTTCGGGACGACTTTGTTCACGAACCCCACGTCATAGGCCCGCTGCGCCGGCACTTTCGAGCCCAACAGCATGATTTCCATGGCCAATTTGTGCGGCATGCGAGCCACCAGGCTGCTGATGCCGCCAGCGGTGGTGCCGAGCTTGGCTTCGGGGTAGTAGAAGGTGGTGCTCTCGGTGCAGACCATCAGGTCGCACATCATCACCATGACGATCGCCCCACCGATCACCCAGCCGGATGTCGCGGCGATGATCGGCTTGTCGGTATTGTAGCCAATGGTCGGGATCGAGCGCCACAGCTCCGGCAGGTTGTTGACGTCAGCGCCGGCCGAGAACGAACGGTCGCCCACCGCGCTCAGGATCGCGACGCGCTTGGTGTCGTCGAGGTCGAACTCCTTGAACGCGCGCTGCATTTCTACCGCGACGTCCTGGTTGATGGCGTTCAGGCGTTCAGGCCGGTTGATGCGGATGATGGAAACCGGGCCGCGGTCTTCGACGGTCACTGCGCTCATGAATGGGGTCTCCCTGGATTAAATCTCAGCCTCGTAGGCGGCCCAGGCGTTCGGGCTTTCGCGGATCAGGATTTTCAAGCCGGTCACCAGACGTCCGCCCTCGCCCAACCGCCCGTCCTTGGCGGCGGCGGCGAGCAGGCCGTGCAGGTGGAACGCCACATATTCCGTCGTGGTGTTGATGCCCTCGAACAGCGGATTGTCGTCCAGGTTGGTATAATCCACCGTGTCCAGC
Source organism: Nitrosovibrio sp. Nv4 (assembly GCA_943330455.2). Taxonomy (GTDB): domain Bacteria; phylum Pseudomonadota; class Alphaproteobacteria; order Acetobacterales; family Acetobacteraceae; genus Rhodopila. The sequence goes on from CALQHT020000198.1 coordinate 7,184, forward strand.
GCCTTGCGCAGTTCCACCTTGGCCAGGCCGATATCGACCAGCAATTGCAGGTGATCCAGATTCGGTGCACGGAATTCGGCCTCCACCGCGAAGGTGGCGCCGTGCAGGCGCTGGGCGGGGCCGAATTCCTCGCCCTGGAAACTATGCGCGATCATGATGTGGTCGCAGACGGTCAGGCTGAACATTCACTCATCCCCATACGTGATCACGTGGCACAGGCCGCCGGGTGCGAGGATACCGGGCATGGCGCGCGGGAGATCCTCGAAGCGAGTTGGGCCTTGCAGAAGGGCGTCATAGGCGGGATCGGCGAGCAGATGAAGGGCGGTCGCCAGACGCTCCCCATAGCTGCGTCGGCCCCGCATGGCGGGCGCGATGGCGCCGACCTGAGAGGCCGTGATGCGCAGGCGGCGGGAGTGGAAGGCCTCGCCCAGCGGGATGGTGGGCGCGCGGTCGCCGAACCAGCTTGCCTCGACGATGCGCGCCTCGAAGGCGGCGTGGGACAGCGCCAGTGACAACCCTGCCTCCGTGGCGGAGGCATGCACGATCAGCTCCTGCTCGCCCGGAGCGTCCTGGGGCGCCGCGAAGGCGCAGCCGAACCGTTCGGCGAGAGGCCGGCGCGACGGGTCGATGTCCACGACGGTCACCTGGGAAGCAGGAATGCGGGCGAACAGGGAGGCGGTCAGCAGCCCGACCACGCCGGCGCCGATCACCATGATCCGCTCGCCAACCAGCGGGGCGGCGTCCCACAGGATATTGACCGCGGTTTCCAGATTGGCGGCCAGGACCGCGCGCGGGGTTGGGACGGACTCCGGGATCGGGACGCAGGCGGCGGCATCGGCCAGAAACACGTCCTGATGCGGGTGCAGCACGAAGACGCGCCGCCCGTCGGGGGTGCGAGCGACGGTGCTGTAGCCATATTTCACCGGAAACGGGAATGCCCCATCCATCATCGGCGCGCGCATCGTCGCGAACTGGCTCTCTGGGACCTTGCCGGCAAACACCAGGGATTCCGTGCCGCGCGACACGCCGCTGGCCAGGCTTTGCAGCAGGATCTGGCCGTCACCGGGTGCTCCCAGAGCCTCTGTCCGGATTTCCCCGACATTCGGCGCCACCGTCCAGAAGGCCCTCGCCTGGGTCATACGACCGCCCTCACGCGAAGCGCACCAGCGCGATGTCCAGCAGGATATCGGACCCCATCGGGTGCGCGGTCCAGCTAAACCGGCGCCCATCCGCCAGTTTCCGCACCGGGGGCATGGCAAAGGCCGGAATTCCGTGCCCCATCACCAAAGGCGCCACCGTCACGTGCAGCCGATCCAGCGCGCCGGCCGCCAGAAAGCGGGAGACGGTGACGCCGCCACCTTCCACGAAAATCCGCCGCAGTCCCCGGCGAGCCAGCTCCGCCACGATGGTGAAGACATCGATCCCGTCCGGGCCGGAGGGAAGCGGCACGACTTCCGCTCGCCCCACATGTCGCTGGCCGGGGATGTCGGCGGCACAGATCAGCAGGGTCTCCGGTCCTTCGGCGAAGACGCGGTGGCGGGGTTCCAGCCGCCGCGTGGGGTCGATCACGACGCGGACGGGGCTGGGACCGGGGACCAGGCGGGTGGTCAATTGGGGGTCGTCGGCCAGAACGGTGCCGGCGCCGACGACGATGGCGTCGAACAGGGCGCGGAGCCGGTGGGTGTGGACGATATCGGCCTCGCCGCTGATCCAATGCGATTCGCCATTCGGCATGGCGATGAACCCGTCCAACGACTGCGCGATCCGACCCAGGATGAAGGTTCCGTCGGCGCGGGTTGAGCAGGCCAGGAGCGGACCGAACAGCGGCACCCGCTCATGTGCTGGCAGGCGCCGCAACAGGCGGTCCCACGTTTCCGGGGTCAAAGGGTCCATCCCGGATGGGTAACATACCGCCGGTCGTCCGGGTATCCCGGGCGGGATGGCGGGTGGGTCTGTGGCGGTGGCTCCTGGTTGCCGAGGGCCGAGACCGCGCATGACGAAGTGGAGACCGCCGGACCGGGCAGAGGTTGAAGCGATGGGAGGCGGTTCGGCGCGGCGTCCGCATTCGCTTATCCTGGGCCGGGCGTCGGATGAGAGAAAAATCCCCCCCCTCCCCTTGCGGGAGGCGGCTGGGGGGAGGGGTTTCACGCAACATTCCTGCGGCATCACCCCTCCCCCTAGCCCCTCCCGCAAGGGGAGGGGAAGATTTTTCTTTGGATTACGCTTGTGCGGATAGCGCGAACGGTGACGCAACCCGGTTCATGGCCAGGTTTCCGTTCGCGCCGTAGCGCGGCGCAGCGCGGGCTCGAAGCCCGGCACTGGCGACAATACCGATCAGGCGTTCCTGCACCTCCAACGCGCGCGCCAGCAAGGTCTGGTTCTCGGCCGCAACCGCCCGGACCCGGGTCACCGCCGCCACCTGGGTCGCGTCGTCTGTCCGGGGCGACCCACCCAACAGTGCCGCCACGGCCGCCGCCGCTGCCTGCTTTTCGCGGGCGGCTTCCCCGATACCGCGCGTTTCGCCTCGACGCAGGGCCTCGTTCTCGCGCTCCAGGATGGTGGCCAGCCGATCGGTGGCCTCGATCAGGGCCTGGCTCACGGCCGCGCTCCTTCCTGCATGCGCAGCATCTGGGCGTAGATCGGCTGGGCGAGGCCAAACCCGCCCCCGGCCGCGATTTTTTTCGCCATCTCCTCCACGATCATCGGCTTGAACGCCTGCTCCCCATGGCCGCCGGAGAACGGGGATTTGCTGTTGTCCACGGTTTCGAACATCGGTTTCAGCAACTGGCCGATGACCATGGCCTCGAAGTCGCGGGCGGCCTTCCACAGGGCTTCCGGCGATTGCGATGCCTTGCCGGCCGGCAGGGTGGCGCGCGGCGGCGGGGCGGCACGCGCGGCTGAGTCGGGGATGCCAACCCGCGGAGAGATGTCCGGCGAACCGGCTTGCCGGAGCGGGCCAGCCGAACCATCCGGCGTGGGTTTGACGGACCCGGGCCCCGCAAACGGTTCGGCCGGCCGTCGAGACATCGGGCCAGCCGCCTGACCCACGCCCTGTGCAGGCACCGAGCCCGGCTTCTGCATCGGCATCGACATCGGCATCTGGGCAGAAATCCCCGGGGCGATCTTGGGTCCGATCATCGCACCACCAGATCGGCCTGCAGCGCGCCCGCCGCCTTGATCATCTGCAAGATGCTGATCAGGTCCCGAGGCCCGACCCCCAGCGCATTCAGACTGGCCACCAACTCCCGCAAGGTCACGCCAGCATTCAGGATGCCCAGCTTGCGGTCCGCCTGATCGTCGACCTGGATCGTCGTGCGCGGCACCACCACGGTCTCTCCGTTCGACAGCGGCCCGGGCTGGCTGACCACCGGCGCCTCGGTCACGCGGATGGTCAGGTTGCCCTGCGCGATCGCCACCGTGCTGATCCGCACATTGGCGCCCATGACGATGGTGCCGCTCGACTCCTCGATCACCACGATGGCGGCCTGGTCCGGCTGCACGCGCAGGTTCTCGATCACCGCCAAGGCATCGATCGGATCCCGCCCCGCCAGATTCAACGCCACCGTCCGAGGGTCGGTGGCCCTGCTGATCGGCCCCAGAGCCGCGTTGATCGCCGCGGCAATCCGGCGCGCCGTCGTCAGGTCGGGGTTGCGCAGGCCAAGCCGCAGGGCGTCGCCCTTGCTCAAACGGAACGGGATTTCCCGCTCGATCGTGGCGCCATTGGCAATGCGTCCGGCGGTCGGCACACCGCGTGTAACCGAGCTGGACGCGCCCTTTGCCGCGATCGCACCCGTGGAAACCGCGCCCTGGGCAACCGCGTAAACCTCTCCATCCGCCGCCAGCAGCGGCGTCACCAGCAAGGTGCCACCGGTCAGGTTGCTGGCATCACCCAACGCCGAGACCGACACGTCGATCCGGCCCCCGCTGCGGCCAAAGGCGGGCAATTGCCCTGTCACCATGACCGCCGCGACGTTCTTCGTCGATAATTTGGCAGCCTGGTCGCGGGTGTTTAGGCGACACGCAAAAACTACCGAGTCGGGTGGTGAGCCACGAGGACGAAGTTTAGCCGGGGCCGATTCCGGCGCGGCCGCGAATTTTCTAGACTCTCTAGATGATAGACAGATCAGCGATTCGCGAACGGTTTACAGCAGTCAGCC
>CALQHT020000199.1 GCA_943330455.2 Nitrosovibrio sp. Nv4
GCAATGACAAATCGCATACGCTCGTCCATGACACCTGTGACTTTCCAAACCATCGGCAGGTCCTCCCTGCCGTAGATCGTGGACTGTCAACCATGTGCCCGGTCTGTTTTGTCAGGTATGTGCCCGGTTCATACCCCCGGCAACCCGCGCTTCAACGGCAGGGGGGCCGGATCAAGACCGGCAATGACGGTGAGGCGAGGCTAACGTTCGATGGTAAGCGTCGTCGATATTGGTCCGCACAATGTTAAATCGCACCCCAAACGCTGCTTTGTGTGAATGTGCCGATCCGTGATACGTGCGGGCTCGCAATGCTCATTGCGGTCGGGCACCGTCATTTCGTCATGGCGGAGCTTGGCCCGACAATCCATGCAACGGCCGAAGATACAATAATTTCAATGGTCCGTGCCGATGTGGGTGCTCGGGTGGAGCCGGGCAATGACGACAAGGGTGCGGTGTTCGGCCATGTTCAGAGTGGCGGCTCGCTGTTACAAATGCTTGACCGCCAGACTATTCATACGTAGACGAACGACACGTATTGGTCCGGGGACAAGCCTTGTCCGCATCTCATGACGATTTTGCACTTGAATACCATGTCGGATTTCTTCTGCGAAAGGCACATCAGCGCCATGTCGCGATTTTTACCGAGGCCGCGGCCGAACAGGGCCTGACGCCGACTCAGTTCGCGGCGCTCCAAAAGGCGGTGCAACTGGGCCGAACCACCCAAAACCATCTCGGCCGCCTGGTCGCGATGGACCCGGCGACGGTGCAGGGGGTGGTACGCCGGTTGACCCTGCGCGGGCTTTTGGTCGGCGCGCCGGACCCGCTGGATCGGCGCACGGTCGTGCTCAGCCCGACGGAGGCCGGGGTCAAGTTGATCGCCGCAACCGTGGCATGCGCCCAGCGAGCCCATGACAACGCCTTGGCACCCCTGACGCCGGACGAAAGAGGCGTATTCCTCTCCCTGCTGCGCAAGATGGTCTGATGGCTTGATGGATAACATGATGAACGCTGAAGATCCGGCCCTGGGGTTTGGTTTCACATTGGCCGATCTGGCGGGCCGAGCGGGGTTGGTGCGCCTGGACCGGGCTTTTCTCGATCGTCTGGTGGGGGACGATCCGGCCCTGCATACACGATTGCTGACCGCGCGCGCCGAACCGGACGCGCTGGCGCGGAAGGAAGAGAGCGATCTGGTCGTCGCCCTGGGGCCGCATCTGGACCAGTTCGTGGCCGCTTTGTTCGAGATCGAGGCGGAGACGCTGGCCCTGGCTCGCCGCACCGCCGATCTGGACCCGGTGCATGCCTGCAAGCGGTTGTTCGTGCAGCGTCAGGCGGTGAAGAAATATGCCGATCCGTCCGCGTTCGAGGGACCCGCGCTGCGGGCCGACCTGGAAACGCGGATAGGGATGGCGTTAACCGAACCCGGGTTCGCCGGCGCGGTCGCGGGATGGGAAGGCGCGAACGACGCGGCCTCCCTGGACGTTGCATTGCGCTACGCCGCCTGGGCGACCTTGACCCCGGCCGGTCGAACCGCGCATCGCGGCGGCACGCTGTTCCGCGTGCCCCACCGGATCGATCCGGCGCATCTGGTGCCGGTTGAAACCATCGAACGTGACGGCGTGACCATGCTGCGCCTGCCGGAACACGAATGGCGGCACCGGGAAGGCTTCGCTCTGACCGATCCCGGCATGAACACCCAGCAGGCTCTGGACCAGGTCAACTACTGCATCTGGTGCCATACGCAGGGCAAGGATTCCTGCAGCACCGGCCTGAAGGATCGCAAGACCGGCGCGTTCCAGAAATCGCCTTTCGGGGTGACGCTCGCCGGCTGCCCGCTGGACGAGAAAATCAGCGAGATGCACACATTGCGGGCCGGTGGCAGCGTTCTGGGCGCATTCGCCACCATCGCCATCGACAACCCGATGATGGCGGCCACCGGGCATCGGATCTGTAACGACTGCATGAAGGCCTGCATCTACCAGAAGCAGGAACCGGTCGATATTCCGCAGGCCGAGACGCATATCCTGCGCGATGTGCTGGCTCTGCCCTGGGGGTTCGAGATTTACGCGCTGCTGACGCGCTGGAACCCGCTGGACATCCGCCGCCCGCTGCCGCGCCCCGACAGCGGCCGGAAGGTGCTGATCGTCGGCCTCGGGCCAGCCGGCTTCACCCTGGCGCATCATCTTATGAACGACGGCCATACGATCGTCGCCGTCGATGGGTTGAAGATCGAGCCGCTGGGCTTCGATCCGACCACCCCGGTCCGTGACACGGAGACCCTGTTCGAGAACCTGGACGACCGCGTCATGGCCGGGTTCGGCGGCGTGGCGGAATACGGGATCACCGTCCGCTGGAACAAGAACTACCTGAAACTGGTGCGGCTTTTGTTGGAACGCCGGCCGGAATTCGCGCATTTCGGCGGCGTGCGCTTCGGTGGCGGCGCCACGATGGGTCTGGATGACGCCTGGGCGATGGGCTTCGACCATATCGCGCTGTGCATGGGCGCTGGCAAGCCGACGGTGCTCGATATTCCCAACGGGTTGGCGCGCGGGGTGCGGCAGGCGTCGGACTTCCTGATGGCGCTGCAACTGACCGGGGCGGCGAAATTGTCGTCCGTCGCCAACCTGCAATTGCGCATGCCGGTGGTGGTGATCGGCGGCGGATTGACCGCGATCGATACCGCGACCGAGAGCCTCGCCTATTACGTGAGGCAGGTGGAGAAATTCGCCCTCCGCTATCGGACTCTGGTCGCCGAACGGGGCGAGGCAGCGGTGCGGGCCCGCTGGACCGCGGAAGAAGCCGCGACGTCGGACGAGTTCCTGGCCCATGCCGCCGCCATTCGCGCCGAACGCGAGGCCGCTGCGGCAGCGGGTCGGGAACCGAAATTGGCGGCGTTGCTGGACTCCTGGGGCGGCGCCACGATCGCCTATCGCCGCCGCCTGACCGACAGCCCATCCTACACGCTGAACCACGAGGAAGTGGCAAAAGCGATGGAAGAAGCCGTCCGCTTCGCCGAGGGGCTAACCCCCGCCGCAGTCGAGGTCGATGCCCATGGTCACGCCGCCGGGTTGCGCGTGAAGCGCGCAGATGGCTCGGTTGCCGTCCTGCCCGCCCGCGCGATCCTGGTCGCGGCCGGCACCCAGCCGAACACGGTCCTGGCGCGAGAGGATGGTCGCATCCAACTGGATGGCCGCTATTTCCAGGCGGTGGACGAAACCGGCGCCAAGGTCACCCCCGAACGCGGCATGGCCAAGCCGGACCAGGCGCATGTGCTGATGCATCGGGCGGACAACGGCCGCTTCGTCAGCTTCTTCGGCGACCTGCACCCGAGCTTCTTCGGCAATGTCGTCAAGGCGATGGGCGGCGCCAAGCGCGGCTATCCCGTCGTGACTCGTGCTTTGGCCGCCCAACCGGCCTCGGAGATCGCGGGTGCCGACCTGATCGCGCTCACCCGAGACGCCCTGACCGCGACCGTGCACGCGGTCAACCGCCTGACCCCGACGATTATCGAGGTCGTGGTGCGCGCCCCGGCCGCCGCGCGCGCGTTCCGTCCCGGGCAGTTCTATCGCTTGCAGAACCATGAGGTGCTGGCGCCGCGCCTCTCCGAACCCGGCATCGGCGATACCGTTTTGAACATGGAGGGCCTGGCGATGACCGGGGCCTGGACCGATCCCGACCAGGGCCTGGTCAGCGTCATCGCACTGGAAATGGGCGGCAGTTCCGACCTCTGCGCGATGCTGCAACCGGGGGAGCGGGTCGTGCTGATGGGCCCCACAGGCTCGCCCACCGAGATCCATCCCAACACCACGGTCGCCCTGATCGGCGGCGGTCTGGGCAACGCCGTGCTGTTCTCGATCGGCGCGGCGACCCGGGCGGCGGGATCGAAAGTGGTCTACTTCGCCGGCTACAAGCAGTTGCGAGACCGCTACAAGGTCGCGGAAATCGAGCGCGCCGCCGATGTCATCGTCTGGTGCTGCGATGAGGCGCCGGGATTCGCCCCCAGCCGGCCGCAGGATCGCAGTTTCGTCGGAAATATCGTGCAGGCGATGGTCGCCTATGGCTCCGGCGCGTTGGGCGATCAGGCGGTGCCGTTGCGCGATGCCGAACATATGCTGGTCATCGGTTCGGACCGGATGATGCAGGCGGTTGGCCAGGCTCGGCATGGCGTTCTGGCGCCGTATCTGCGCCCGGATCACACCGCGACCGGGTCGATCAACTCCCCCATGCAGTGCATGATGAAGGAAGTCTGCGCCCAGTGCCTGCAACCGCATGTCGATCCGGTGACCGGAGAGCGCAGTGTGGTGTTTTCCTGCTTCAACCAGGATCAGGCGCTGGATTGGGTTGATTTCCCAGCCCTGCATGAACGCCTGATGCAGAATGGCGCGCAGGAGAAGCTGACCGCACAGTGGATCGACCGGGCGATGCGGTTGCTGCACGCGCGGTGACGGGTGGCGGTCCATTCCCGGCGAACGGAGAGGCAGCGGTATCTTTGCAACTATACAGAGGTTTGTTCGACAACGCGGCGTTTCAGTGGAACGACAGAATCCTCCGCTTGGTACGGGTATTTAATGATCTCGAGTTTCAGATCGACCATGGCAGTTTTCTAGACCTTTCGGAGCATCGGTCGCTGCCACCCGCCACCGACATGTCGGACACTATATCCACCTTTGCCTCTATTCGCTAGACTTAAACTACATGAATAGCGTTCGACACATTTCCCACGTCGATTCGAATTCCTCCAGATGGGTTTGCATATACTTCAAATGCGTCTTTTACATGGTTCACGATCCTAAAGTAGGCAAGCATACCAGTGGGATTTGAAGCCGATTTCGCATCTGGATTTGAAAGCACGAGCTCCTCCCATGGCCACGAACCGTTGGAATTTGGCATATACTTGGATGTCAGTTTCAATTTGGAAGAAAATGACAAATCGGAAATGACGAATGCGTCACTATTACTAAAACCATGAACGGTTGCATATTGGAATACGCTGGATGGGCCAACGATAGTATCGTAGCCGCCCGGATCAAGGGAGATGACGCCTGTGCTGCTGCCAGGCAAAAATTTCAATGTCGTGTTCGTGCCTAATACAATGCCATTCCCTCCCCCTTTTACCGACGCGGTCATATTCGAGCCGACACGCAGAGAGAATAAATTCCCATAAACCGTGTCGTTCTTGCCTCCCAGTAGATATACGCCATCGCTTGGTGCGGCATTGATCGTGTTATTGTCCCCAAGGACGACGAATTCATTGTTCTTCCCACCACCTCCGGATGCAACGGAGTTAACAATGTCTCCGTTACCAATGATCAACGTGTTGCGAACGCCGGGATTTAGCGAGATCGTATCCGACGAGGCGTAGAGCAGATGGTTACTTCCGGTGACGCCAAAATTGATGCCCGACGCGGCGTTGATCGTATTGCCGCTGCCGACAATCGTCGTTTTGCTGACCCCGGAATTCAGCCAAATCGCATCCGACGAGGCCTTGATCGTGTTTTGAGTTCCGGTGACGCTGAAGTTGATCCCCGTCGCTGCGTCGATCTTGTTGCGGCTACCGACAATCGTCGTATTGCTGACGCCTGCCAGTAACACTATAGAATAGTCTGATACAGGAACAACATTCCCGCTCCCACTCACATCAACTTCATAGGTGACATTGGGCAAACGCTTGGTGACGACCGTCATTTGGCCAAACTCCTAGCAGCGCTTATGAAAGTGCAGTTTAACACCGCCGCACTAACTTGACCATAGTGGCACATGATCCCGGCTCGCGCAAGGCGGCGATTCGACATCAGCATTCCAGTCCGGGCGCTCCTAGGCCCTGGCGAGACGGCGGTACTTGTCGGCCCTGCGAGCGTCTGCTCGATCACCCGCTGTTTCGACAGAATCGCCAAGCTCCTCACTTGGTCCGAGCATGCGACAAGGCGCCGGATCGAGGCAGGGTTCCATCCGTGTCATGGCGGATCCAGGCCCGCAATCCACGATTTTCCCGTGGACAGCAAGAAAGCCCTGGACCGCGAGCCTGAATCCGCCATGACACGGAGCGACCGGCAATTCAATCCTCGCATTATGAACGACCGTGCGCACCAGTGCCCCGGGTCGCTTATAATATTGGGAATGGGACCAGCTCCCACCCGGCGTCATGTGGTTGTCCCGGGCGTAGGATCACTACATTTTCAATGATACGGACTACCTGCCCATCTTATTCATAGCCATACGGGGCGCTGGCCAAAAGCCAGTGCTATCAGAGGGTTCGACGACTGCGGCCCTGACATTCCTTTCCACGGACCAGATTATCCTCGAGTACTGAAATATTAAAAAATAATGAAAACTTCCTACGGCCCGGTGAACAAGATAAGGTAACTGCCCAGGTACCCCGCTGGCGTGCCCAGGTAGGCACTGCGAATGAGGTCTGTGGGCACGCTGAGGGCCATTGATCGGGCATTTTCGGTACCAACACGTCCACAGACCTCATTCGCTGGGCCTACCTGGGCAGTTACAAGATAAGTTATATGGCGGTGTGCGAAATGGACGCCCCCCGCCCCCCGGCCAGCCGCTCAAGCCTAGCGACGCCAGCGCGATTGTGTCGGTGCCGAAGCCCACCGTCGTGCCGATGCCCGGCCACGCCGAGAACCCGGGTTGAACGCACGGCTCTCCCGGCCCGGGATGTACCAGCCTGACTTCAACGCCCGCGCGATGGCGTCGCCGATCTTGGGATTCAGAGTGCGGTAACCAGAGCCGGAATTCGCATGCGGGATCATCATGGTGTTTGGAAGCAGTCCGGGATCACCTCGTCGCAGCACCCAACTTTCGTACGGTGGGTTGGATGGACGCTAGAGGCACGTAGGCATCGGCTTTCCGGTTCAGACGGAAGCGACGTTATCGGGATGGTGCAGTCTTACCCGCCCGCCAACCGCGCCTCCAGTTCCGCAATGCGCGCGGTCAGGCCCGAAACGACCCTCGTGACATCCGCTTCCGTATAGCGCGGCGTGATGTGTTGCGGGCAGTTCCAGTCGAAGGCCGCGACTTTGATCGCGAAGCCGCGTTGCACCCGCGCCTTGTATCCAGGCACCGCGAGGCGCTCCAGCAGGTCGGGTTCGGCGGCCGGGTCGATCAACCGGACATGCCCCAGCAGCTTCAGGCGGCGCCGGTTCGGGTAGTCCATGAAGAACAGCGAGACCCGGTCATCGATCGTCAGGTTCCCAACGCTGACATATTGCCGGTTGCCGATGAAATCCGCGAACCCGATGGTTTGCTCGTCCAGCGTCCGTACGAAACCGATCGGCCCGCCCCGGTGCTGCACATAGGGCCAGCCGGTTTCTCCGACGGTTGCCAGATAGAAACTGTCGCGCGCGCCGATGAAGGCCGCCTCGGAGTCGGTCAGTCGAACCTCTGACGGGTCGGTCTGCGCCGCCATGCGGGCATAATTGGCGCGGCTTCCGTTCGCTTCCTGCAAGGCTTTGACGGTTGGCGTGAAGGCGATGTCGCCGAATGCGTGACCCATGATCAGTCCCCCTTGGCGCCGGTTTGCGCGATGGGCAGAGAATGGCCGTTGCTTGCAAAAAGCGGAATATGCGATATTGGCAACATATTATTCCGTCAAATGGAACAGTGATGGACCGCCAACACGCGCTGGAAATCTTCATCGCGGTCGCCGATACGGGCAGTTTCGCCGCCGCCGCGCGCCAGTTGCGGATCTCCCCTCCGGCGGTCACCCGGGCCGTCGCATTCCTGGAAGACAGGATCGGCGTCAGCCTGTTCAACCGCACCACCCGTTCCGTGACCATCACCGAACCCGGACGGCTCTATCTGCAAACCGTCCGCCGGGCCCTGCAGGACATGGACGAAGCGGAGAAGGCGGCCGCCGGCGAGACCGCGACCGCCCGCGGGCATCTGACCCTCACCGCCCCGGTCACCTTCGGCCGCATGCACCTGGCGCCGGTCCTGGCCGCGTTCCTGCGCGAGCACCGGCAGGTGACGGCGACATTGCTGTTGCTGGATCGGGTGACGCATCTGATCGAGGAAGGCATCGACGTCGCGGCCCGCATCGCCAGCCTGCCGGATTCAGCGACCATCGTCCGCCGCGTGGGTGAGGTCCGTCGGGTCCTGGTGGCGAGCCCGGACTATCTGGCGCGGGCCGGAACCCCCACTCAACCGGAGGACCTGAAGCAGCACGACATGGTGGCCTTAACCGGCCTGCTGTCCAACCGCGAATGGCGGTTCGCGCATGATGGCCGTTCGATCTCGGTCGCGATCGAGCCGCGGTTGACAATCAACGACGCCGCGGCCGCCATCGATTTGGCGGAACAAGGCGGTGGGATCACACTTGCCCTGTCCTACATGGTCGCGTCACGCTTGCGGCAGGGCACGTTGCGGCGGGTGCTGGAATCGTTCGAGCCGCCGCCCGTGCCTGTCCAGCTTTGCTACCCGGATACCAGGATCATGCCGACCCGGTTGCGGGCGTTCATCGAGTTTGCTGCCCCAAGGTTGCAGCAGAGGTTGGAGGACCTTCGATGATACAAGACGGCCCCTCAAATGCGCCCTGAGATCATCTCGGATCGAACTGCGGTGGCTACGGGGCTCATTGTGCGTTTTGTTGCCTGTCGTGGGGCGGCTGGCCAAATCGGAACGGTCCGAACTGCCGCGCATCGCGGTCGCCGTGACGGGTTTGGGGCCCTTCTGACCCGAATCACCGTCATTGTCCGGCGCGTTCGCAGCCGAAGAACTTGATGCCGCCGAACCGTCATGGACCCCAATCCCCTCGGTTTTTCTCGGATTCCCGCGCTCGGCTTTTTCGCTTTCGCAGCCCCTTCCTGATCCGCTAACGGGACCGGGGTTGCCCATAACACCGTCCCGGGCCTATAGCGGCCGGCGCTCCGAGGAGGAAACATGGCCGCAATAGCCGATCTCGCCGCCGAGAACCCCGCATTGGTTCATCAGGCGGAAATCCTGGGTCGTCCCATGACCGAGGCCCGCCACATGGCCGATGCCATCCGCGCGCTGGCCATCGATGCCACCGAGGCGTCCAAGTCCGGCCATCCCGGCCTGCCGATGGGCATGGCCGACGTGGCCACGACGCTATGGACCCGCTTCCAGAAATTCGACGCGGCCGATCCGCGCTGGCCGGACCGCGACCGGTTCGTGCTCTCGGCCGGCCATGGGTCCATGCTGCTGTATGCGCTGATCCATCTGACCGGCCATGCCGGCATGACGATGGACGACCTGCGCAATTTCCGTCAGTTGCACTCGCCCGCCGCCGGCCACCCCGAATTCGGCGAGCACCCCGCCATCGAGACCACCACCGGCCCCCTCGGCCAGGGTTTCGCCATCGCGGTCGGCATGGCGTTGGCCGAACGGCATATGGCGGCGCGCTTCGGCAAGTCGCTGGTCGATCACCGCACCTGGGTCATCGCCTCCGACGGCGATCTGATGGAAGGGATCAGCCACGAGGCCGCTTCCCTGGCCGGCCATCTGGGGCTTGGCAAGCTGACGGTGCTGTTCGACGACAACCATATCTCGATCGATGGCGATACCTCGCTGTCCTGCTCCGATGATGTGCTGAAGCGGTTTGCCGCCTATGGCTGGGCGACCAAGCGGGTGGACGGGCATGATCCGACCCAGGTGGCGGCGGCGATCTCCTTCGCGATGCGCTCGAAGAAGCCGACCCTGATTGCCTGCAACACCATCATCGGTCTCGGCGCGCCCAAGAAGGCCGGCACCGCCGGTGTGCACGGATCGCCGCTCGGCGCCGAGGAAGCGGCCGGAGCGAAGGCGGCCCTTGGCTGGACGTCACCGCCATTCACCGTTCCCGACGATGTGACCGAGCGTTGGCACGCGGCCGGATCGCGCGGGGCATCCGCTCGGCGGTCCTGGTTGAAGCGTTTGGCTCGGCATTCCCAACGCGCCGATTTCGAACGGGCCATGGCCGGCAAGCTGCCGGACAACTGGCATGAGGCGGTGGCCGCGCTGAAGCAGGACATCGCCGATACTCGTCCCAAGATCGCCACTCGCGCGTCCAGCCAGAAGGCGCTGGAGGCCCTGGTGCCGGCAACCCCCGAACTGGTCGGCGGATCGGCGGACCTGACCGGGTCCAACCTGACCCTGGTCAAGGGCATGGGGATTGTCAGCCCCAACAACTACGGCGGCCGTTACATCCATTACGGCATCCGCGAGCATGCCATGGGCGCCGCCGCCAACGGCATGGCGCTGCATGGCGGCATCATTCCCTACACCGGCACGTTCTTCGTCTTCACCGACTATATGCGTCCGGCCATTCGCCTGGGTGCGCTGATGCGCCAGCGGGTGATCCATGTGATGACCCATGACTCGATCGGTCTGGGGGAGGACGGTCCGACCCATCAGCCAATCGAACATCTGGCCAGCCTGCGGGCGATGCCGAATGTGCATGTCTTCCGGCCGGCGGACACACTGGAAACGGCGGAGTGCTGGGAACTGGCGATCCGGCGCGCGGACGGGCCGAGCGTGCTGGTGCTGACGCGGCAGAATCTGCCGGCGTTGCGGTCGGATGTGGCGGAGAACCGGTCGGCTCGCGGCGGCTATGTGCTGGCCGAGGCCGACGGGCCTCGCCAGGCCACGGTGCTGGCAACCGGCTCCGAGGTGGAAATCGCCATGCGGGCCCGGGAGATGCTGGCGGGTGAGGGGATCGGCGTCGCCGTCGTGTCCATGCCGTGTTGGGAACTGTTCGAACAGCAGGATGCGTCGTATCGCGCCGAGGTTCTGGGCGGCGCGCCGCGGGTGGCGATCGAGGCGGCTGGGCCGTTTGGCTGGGATCGTTGGCTGGGGCCGGATGGGACTTTCATCGGCATGCAGGGGTATGGGGCGTCGGCGAAGGCCGAGGACCTTTACAAGCATTTCGGCATAACCGCGGAAGCCGTCGTGGCGGCGGTTCGGAAGGGATTGGGGTGAGGGGAGGCGCGGGCACGGCGCCTCCCTGATTATGGTGTCTGGGTGGGTGTTGCGCCTGCTGCCGCCGGCTGTTGAGGCCAAGGCCTCGGATCGTACCGCGACTCTCCCCTTCATTGCGGGTACCGCCGGTGCTAAATCGCAAGGCCGGCCAGTAGTCCGTGTCGGTGATTTTGCGGGGATCGTGGCACGTATCTGTCTCTCACCGTCATGGTGGGCACAGGCCCACCATGCACGGCTTCTCCGCTAAGGCGACACGCAAAAACTACCGAGTCGGGTGGTGAGCCACGAGGACGAAGTTTAGCCGGGGCCGATTCCGGCGCGGCCGCGAATTTTCTAGACTCTCTAGATGATAGACAGATCAGCGATTCGCGAACGGTTTACAGCAGTCA
>CALQHT020000200.1 GCA_943330455.2 Nitrosovibrio sp. Nv4
GTAGCTTGCCTCCTCGATGGCGAGAGCGCGGCGCATCAACGGTTCCGCCTCCCTCAGCCGGTTCGTGGCTTGCAGCAACGCGGCGAGGTTGTTGAGGTGGCGCGCCACGTTCGGATGCTCGGCGCCGTAGCTTGCCTCGTCGATGGCGAGGGCGCGGCGCATCAACGGTTCCGCCTCCCCCATCCGGTTCGTGGCTTGCAGCAAGTGGGCGCGTTGAGCAAGGCGGACGGCGAGGTCCGGATGGTCCTTGCCCTGGCTGGCCTCGGTCAGCGCCAGCGCCTCGCGCGACATGCGTTCCGCCCGGGCGTAGCGGGCTTTCATATGGAACAGCACGCCGAGCACACCCATCAGCCGCGCGGTCGGGTCCGCGATCCCCTGGTCCCGCGCGGCCAGCGCGACCGCTTCCGCGTGCTCGGCCAAAGGGTCCAGACGAGGCCAGGTCCGCACGTCCTGCGGGTCGCCGGTGAAGGCGGCATTCACCCAGCCCAGCGCCTGTTCCAGCCGAACGCGGGCCGGGTCCGAGGGACGACGTCGGGAGGAACGCTTCCGACGTCCGGGCGGTGGATCGGCCTTCACCGAGGGCGCGTCCTCCCCCGCACGCAAGCGACGCAAGGTCACGTCCTGCACCACGCGATGCACGGAAAACCGCTCCGCCGGCACATCGCGCGCCACCAGGGAGTAGCCGGCCAGATCGATCATCGCCTCCTTCGCATCGAACCCGCTCACCCCCGGCACGGCGACATCCAGCAGGAATTCCGGCACCGGGTCGGGGGCCAGGAAGCCCAGCAATTCCAGCAAGGTCCGCCCATCCGCCGACAACTGGTCCACCGACGCCTGCCAGGTCTCCGCCACGATCCGGTCATAGGTGGGGACCTTTGCGTCCGACCAGCCGAGCACCTTGTCGCGCGATTGACGCCACAGGGCTTGGTAGCCCGTGAAGTCGAGCTGTCGTTGCTTGATCGTCGCGGCGGCCATTTCCAGGGCCAGGGCGAGGTTGCCCAGTTCCTCGGCCAGGGCGCGGGCCATGACGGCATCGTCGGGGGCCTGCTTGCGGCGGGCTTGCGTGGCGTCCAGCAGGAACGCCACCGCATCGTCCGGCGCCAGCACGTCCAGCGGCAGCGGTTGGATGACGTGGTCGAAATCATCCAGCCGGCTGGTGATCAGCACATGCCCGCCATGCAGGTCCGTCAGCATTGCGGTGACCTTGGTCAGGGTCGGAGCGGTATCGACATTGTCCAGGATCAGCAGCCAGCCCGGATGGTCGGTCAGCCATTCCCGCACGGCCTGAAGCCGAATGTCCTGGTCGTCGGCTTCCTTGAACGGCAAGCGCAGCGGGTCGGTCAGTCCGGCCAGACCTCGGTCCAGATTGTCCGGCGAGTCGGCCTGCACGAACAGCACGGCGTTGTAGTCGGACCGGTGCGACCATGCATACTCCACGGCGCAACGTGTCTTGCCGACACCGCCCAGCCCATGCACCGACAGGCCCGCGATGGCCGAGGACCCGCCGTCCGGCCGGTTCAAACTGTCCTGCAGTTGGTTCAAGAACGATGTGCGGCCCTTGAACAACGGCCCGAGGCTGCGATAGGGCAGTCTGACCGGTTGCCCCGCCCCCGCCACATGAGGCGGCCATTGATGCGCCCCCACCGCTCGACAGAGGGCATCCGCGGTGCCGAACTTGCCATATTCATGCTGTTTCTCGACCATCGCCACGAACGCGGCCTGGGACGCGGCGTCTTCGTCCGGTGTGGAAGGCTTCGGTTCGTCCGGCACGTAATCGCGGTTCGGCAGGTAGACGAGGCAGTTCTTCTCATGGTGCCGAGCGAAGCAGTATTCCCATTGGGTGTAGGATGCGCGGGTGAGGCCGAACGGTTCCAGGACCTTGCTGAACCTGGCGGCAACATCGTCGGGCGGAAAGCCTCCGCTGCGATTGCCGACCACACAGATGACGTCGGTGCAGTCCCGTATATACGTGTCCAGCGCTTCCAGCATCGGTCGAGGCTGGCGACTGGGCAGGAATTGCTCCTGCACCCGCACCTCGACCTGTCGTTTGGCGAAGTCGTCGGTCAGTTCGTTCCGCGCGGTGCGGAACTCACTGCTGACGCCGGACAGGAAGACGCGGGTTTCGGCCATTGGGTCCGTTACACGGGCGGTTGTATCCCGGGACTGTGGCATGCCGGCGGGGGGTTGGCAAAGACGGGGCGTGGTGTGCGTCCCTGTCAGGGCTCGCGCTTGTGGCCCGGTCCGTAAGGGTTAACCACGGAGGACACGAAGGACCACGGGGACTCACGGAGGCGTTGGGCCGCCGCCGGTGGGTCGACGATCCGGTAGTGCGGGCAGCAGGTCTGCCGGATGCGCTGCCAGGCGGCGCGGTGTCTCCCGTTGGCATTTTTTTCGTCCGGTCCGGGGCGGTTTCGCCTGTCTCGGCTCTGATGCAGATGCCATTCTGGCGGAAGCCGCAAGGCACGAGCCGGGCAAGATCTCGGCTCCGTGGATCACCGTGGTCCTTCGTGTTCTCCGTGGTTAGCCCTTACGGACCGTGCCACAAGCAGACGCCTCACCCGTAGCCCCCTGCCGCCTTCCCACATCTCAAACACCGAGATGTCTAAACAGTTGGAGACGTCGAGCGACTCTAACGCGGCGCCACCGGCAGGACCACGATCGGCAGTTCCACGCTCCCGCCACCCAGCCGGTCGGTCGCTCGCACCACCCACTGGCCCGTCGGATCGTTCAAGGCCAGCCGCAGCAACCAGGGAGTAGGGCCCGTCCCGACGGTGACGTTCTCGGTCAGCCGGTCGCGCACCTGCCCGAGCGGGTCGGTGACCTCGATATGCAGGACATGGGTCGCGCCGGTCGCGACGCCGCCTCCGGACGGTGGCGCCAAGGCGAGCTGGATCGGCACCAAGGTCCCGACATCGGCCGTGTTTGGGCCGGACAGCATCGGTTTCCTCGGCGGCGTGGGCGAGAGCGCCAGCAGCAGCGGCCCGTCCGCCGGCAGGCTCACGGCAACACGATCGGTCAGAACCGCCGGACCGCCGCGGCGCAGATCGCTGACCCAGGTCGGGCCGGGAAGCACCAGGGTTGACGGTTCGGGCGTGCTCTCCAAGGCTGCCATCACCGACAACAGCCTGACACCGCCCACCTGAAAGCGGCGTAATTCCGCTCCCATCGCGGGTTTTCCGTCAGCCGCTTGCAGCGCAGGGCCGGCCGCAACGCCCGCCGCCCGCAACAGCCCCGCAAGCTCCGCCCGAGCGGCCGTCGGATCGGGTCCTGTTCCGGGCGACGCCGAACCAGACGCGAGGGAACGGGCCGTGGCGCCGACCGGGGCGGTCGTGGCCAAGCCCGGTGGGCGGCCGATGGCGATCCCCTCCAGCGCCGGGGCTGGCCGCCGGCGCCCATGGCCGTCGAACAATCCGACCGGCCCGTCGGCAAGCACCAGCCCGCCCGCGGCCACGAAGTCTCGCACCGCGGCGGCTTCAGGGTCGGACAAAGCGATGGTCTGCGGCAGGATCAGGACACGCACCCCCTCGGCGAACAAGGATTTCGCACCGGCGGCCGATCCCAGCAGCTTCGGGGACAGAAACCGTGGCCGGATGCCAAGCCCCGTCAGTTGCTGCATCGTCCGCGCCAGGGAGCGGCGGTCAGCGGTCGGGTTCTCGTGCTCGGTCTCCGCGTCGCGGGTTTGCCATGGAATGCCGTCCGCCCGCCGTTCCAGCAGCCAATGCACCCGGAAGCTGGGATGGGAGACCAGAACCGCCACCGGGTCCACCGGCGCCACCGCCGCTCCGATCTGAACCGCCAGACCGTTGCGCAATTCGGCGATAGCCGGCGCCAGATCGCGGCCGCGTGGGCCGAACTGACCGTCCTCGGTGACGATATCGCCGTCCCCGTCCCACAGGATCAGGCCGCGACTGCCCAGCAGCACTTGCCCCCAGAGTTCCCGAAGCTGTTCGGCGCCTTGCCCGAAGCTGGTGCTGACGACGATCAGGGCCGGGTTCAGCGACCGCGCGATTTCAACGTTGTGGCCGGAGTTGCCGGCCTCCATCAGGTCCACCGTGTGGGCGAGGCGGGTATAATCGAAGCCGCCCCAGCCGGGGACCTGCATGCCCTCGATCCCGGACAGGGCGGACGGGTCGGCCGAGTGGATGGCGTCGGTGCCGACGCGCAGGGCGCGGGCGAAGGCCTCATCCATCCAGTCCTTGAAATCCGACCAGGCGGCGAAATTGTCGTCCGAGCGGCGGAGCGCGGCGTCGGTCAGCATCGGCATCACCTGCGCCCAGGTGGCATGATCGGTGCCCCATTGCCGGTTCAGCGCCGCGAGCGAGCCGTGTTCCGCCAGCAGCCACTCCCGGAAGCCGGCAAGAGACTCCGGGGACAGGTCGAAATCCCAGAACGCGGTCAGGTCGGAAATGCCGACTTCATCGCCGAGACTGTAATAGAGCGGCCGGTTGGGGCCGTGCACCCGCACATGCTCCGCCAGCCGCACTCGCACCCGGTCCATCCACACTGGGTCCGACAGGCTGGGGACCCGCGTGTAACCGGCGGCGGCGGTAGGGTCCTGGGCTTGCAGGCGCCGGGTTTCGTCATAGAGCCAGGTCACCGGCTTGCCGGGCTGCCAGCGGTGATAGGCGGCGTAGAAATCGGTGGCGATATTCTCGACATACCAGCCGAGATCGGCCTGCCCCAGGATCTGGGTCCGACGCGCCGTCGCGGCGGCGCCGGTGCCGTCTCGATCGGCCATAACCATGCCTCCGGTCAGGCCGAGGCGGCGCAATCCCGCGGCGCGGGCGGCCCCGCCTTCCTGCCACATGATCACCTGATAGTCGGTCCAGCCGGCCGGTCCGTGCGGCCGAGTGGGAGGCGTGGTGAAATCGGCACGGGCGCGCCTTGTGGCTCCCGACACGTCCAGTTCACCGGCCAGCGCGTTGTGCCGGGTCAGGGTGCGCCGGAGGTCGATCGTGACCGGAACGGCGGCGGCTCCTGCGGGCACCGGGATAACCTGGTGCTCCACCAACCGCCCTTCGGTGTCCGTCCACTGCACGGTCAGGGTGGCATCGGTCGAGATCGGCGGATCGATCCGCCACAGCGCCGTCGCGGCACCGGACCGATCCAGCACCCCGGGCAGCGACAGCGTGTCAGCCGAGGATGGACACGCGATGGCGGCCAACAGCAGAACTGCCGCCACGCGACCCAGGAACGGCGGGAGTGGCCACGAAAAGCCGGTGGCCAGGACCGACGCTGGCTCCCCCGGTGGCTGAAAACGCGGGATCATCCAGCACCTGCCGGCGCGGGCGGAGCCGACAACGGCAACGGCCACCAGTCCGCGAAATCAAGGACGTCAGGCACCAGGATCGAGTCCGTTGCCGCTATCCGCGCATTCTTCCATCCGCGTTCATCTGCGTTCATCCGTGGTTGCTTTTTCTTTTCTCGTTCTCCGAATAGACCCTGGTCGATCGGCTGGAGGGAAGGAAGAAGGAAGTTCAACCGAGGATGAGCGCAGATGAATACAGATAAGCAAGGTTGTAATGTCGCCCGATCCCGCGCCAGCGACAGCCGGAGCCGAACCACTAGCGCGACTCGCCGTCGCCTTGCAGAGGTCGGATCCGTCCGGTGAAGCGGTTGTTCTTCAGCATAGCCTCGGTCGCGGTGCGGTTGACGACAAAATACGTGTCGTAACTGCCTTCATTGCGGAAAGTATTGTCCTCGATCAGGATTTCCTTGGTGCGCTGGGTCACGCCCTCCGACCCGATCATGATGGCGCAGCTGTGATTTTCGGCGCGCGGCCCTTTCACGAAGGTGTTGCCGCGCACCAGCACGTCGCCGCCGTTCGGGATTTCCAGCAGGTAGCTGGCCGTGCCGTTGGGGCCGTCCTGGATGGTGGTGCCGACAACTTCCGTGCGCCGCGCACGGGACTTGATGTGGTGGGCGCGCTTCGTTTCGGCAAAGAGCGAATTTTCCACCCGCACCAGATCCAGGGCGCTGGCATAGATGCCGTGGGCGCAGGAGCCCTCGCAGCCACCATTGGCAATAAAGGCACTGTCACGCACAAGCAACGTACCGGACACGTCGTTGTTGCTCATGATGCCGTTCTGGTTGTTGACGAACCGCACCCGCTCGACCGTCAGGTTGTTCGCCTGCATTCGGATGCCGGCGCCGTTGCCGTCGGCCACGCGCGCCCGGGTCAGCGTAAGGTTGCGGATCGTGATGTCCTGCCCATCGGTCAGGAACAGCCCCTTCCCGGCGCAGGTCTTGTCGGTGATCACGGTGTCGTCCGGCTTCTGACCGGCGCCCTCTATCACCAGTCTGTTGGCCTTCCAGGCGGCGCAGTCGAAATACTCGCCCGGGTCGATGACGACCTTGTCGCCGTCTCGCGCGGCGGCGGCGGCCTGCGATGGCTCCTTGTATTCCTTGTCCGCCCCGACCTGCAAGGTGCGGGCCGTGGCAGGCGATCCCGCGGCCAGGAGAAGTCCGGCGGCGAGCAGAAGGGCCGCGACGAACGAAAAGGCTCGATGCAACGGGTTCGACATGTCAGCTCCTGTGCGGCCCGCGTTTCCCGAGGTGAAGCCCTGACAGACGCGCCGGGGCCGGGTCTCGGGTTCCGTTGGCGATGCGGGCACCGCGGACGGCCCCGATCACCATCGAGCCTATCATGCCCGTCAATCCATCAAAGGTCGAGTTGTGACCGATTTCTACAACCTTCGGTTAAGCCCCCTCCCCCTCCCGACGCGGCAAACAACCCGGTCGGGGCTGCGTCACCGCAACCGGAAACAGAGCATCGCCCTGCTTCCTGGCCTGCTTCGGACGCTGTCAGGGTCTGTCAAGCTGCGCCCGCATGCGTCCTATCACGTTGACGGAGGTCAGGGGATCCTCCGTCGAGCGGCTTTCGGTAGGCTAAACCGCGGGTCAGGGGAACATGGCGGCGATGGTTGCGGGATCGACATCCTCGATACGCGGCGGCAGCCATTTCGGATTGCGGTCCTTGTCGACCACCAACGATCGCACGCCCTCGACGAAATCCGGATGCGCCATGGTGGTGCGGGTCAGCAGGAATTCCGCGTCCAGCGCCTGCGGCAGGGTCATGTCGGCACCGCGACGCAGCGCTTCCACCGTCCAGCACATGGCGGATGGCGAGACGCTCCGCATCGCTTTCAGCGCCGCCTTGGCCCAATCCGCCTCCAGCTTTTCCAGTCGTTGCACCATTTCCGGCACCGTGGCCGCGCTGAAGCAATGATCGATATCGCCCAGATGCGGCGCCAGCGAGTATGCGGGCAGGGTCCGATTGAAGCGTGCCAGGGCGGCGGGGCCTTCCATCGCCAGAGCGGCGGACAGCGCCGGCAGGTCTTCGCGCAGGGTGTAATGGGTGCCGAAGCCGCAATGGATCGCGTCGGCGCCGAAGATGCGCAGGCCGGTCAGGCCGAGATACATGCCGATCTCACCCGGCATGCGCGGCATGAAATAGGTGCCGCCGATATCGGGGAAAAAGCCGATCGCGGTTTCCGGCATGCCGAAGGACGCGTGCTCGGTCGTGACGCGATACGGGCCGTAGACAGACACGCCGATGCCGCCGCCCATGCAGATGCCGTCGATCAGCGCGATATAGGGCTTGGGATAGGTCGCGATCATCAGGTTCAGCGCATACTCCTCGCTGAAAAAGGCCTCGACCTCGGTGCGATCGCCGGACATCTGGCCTTCGCGCAGGTTGATCACGTCGCCCCCGGCGCAGAAAGCGCGCTCGCCGGTGCCGGAGATCACCACGGCATGCACATGCGGATCGTCGCGCCATTCGTTCAGCACCTTGGTCATGGCGCGAACCATGTCGAGGTTCAACGCGTTCAGGGCGCGTGGGCGGTTGAGCACGATGCGACCCACGCGGCCGTCGCGGCTGGTGAGCAGAGTGTCTTCGGTGGTCATGCGGATTGTCTCTCCTGGGTTGGGCGGTCTCCTAGCGCGGTCGGTGGGGAGAGGCGAGTCCGGGGGGTTGAAGGGCGGGGCTTTCAGCCCCGGACCCCGACCAGGGCTCTGCCCTGGACCCGCCAAGGGCGACGGCCCTTGGAACCCGGACCATTGGTGGGTTTGAGGATACGGCCCGACACGGACGGTGATAGGTCCGGGTAGGGCCGTATCCTCAAACCCACCCAAAGAATCGCATTCCAAAGGCCGCGCCTTGGGGGGGGTCCAGGGGCAAAGCCCCTGGCGGGGTTCGGGGCGGAGCCCCGCGCTTCAAAGGCCCGGTCCCGGGTCCCCAGACACCTTCTCCGCCGCCGCCCGATTGGACGGCGCCGCACACCGGTCGGCCTCCGGCGCCCAGCCCGCCTTCACGTAGCCTCCGTTCGCCGCCAGCGACAGCAGATCGTCCCACCCATCGGTGTACATCACCCGCACCGCCTGCCCTTCCCAGCGCCAGATGCCGTGCTCACCGCCGCCGAAATCGGTGCTGGCCGACTGGTCCGGCATCAGGCGCGCGTTGAACGGCTTGCCGTCGGTGTGGAAGAACCGCCACCGCCCAACGGGATCGAACGGGTGCGGGGCTGGCTGTTGTGCCCATCCGGACACGGGCAGAACCAGCAGGCCGAAGCCGAGGAGAAGACGACGGACAGGCGATGGCGGCATGGGAACCTCCGTGAGTGGCACAATTCCATGATCGACAGCACGAAACGGCGGCCTCGCCAACCCACACCCTCGACAGCGCGCGCATTCCCATCCAAAGATCGCGGTCAGGATAAACGGCCCATCAAAGCGGCCCCCAAACGGTCCAACGAAACGGGAGTCACCCTATGCGGATTGCCATCATCGGCCAGCAGGATTTCGGCAAGGCCGCCCTGGAAGCCTTTCTGTCACGCGGAGACGACGTCGCCGCCGTGTTCTGCGCCCCGGAAAAGGGCCGCCCCGACCCGCTGCGCCTGGCCGGGGAAGCGCATGGCATCCCGGTGCACCAGTTCCCCAAGCTGACCGACCCCGCGGCCCTCGATGCCTTGCGAGAGGCAAAGGTCGAAGTCGGCGTCATGGCCTATGTCACCCAGTTCGTGCCGCAGGATTTCTGCAACATCCCGAAATTCGGCACCATCCAGTTCCACCCCAGCCTGCTGCCGCTGCATCGCGGCGCCTCGTCCATGAGCTGGTCGATCATCCTGGGCCGCACCGAAACCGGTTTTTCCATCTTTCGCCCCACCGACGGGTTGGACGAAGGCCCGGTCATCCTGATGCGCTCAGTGCCGATCGAGCCCGAGGACACCCTGGGAACCCTCTATTTCGGCAAGATCTTCCCCATGGGCGTCGCGGCCTTGGTGGAGGTCGCGGACATGGTCGTGGCCGGCAAGGCCCCGGCTCTGGCGCAATACGAACCGAATGCCGGGTATGAGGGCATCATCCGCGACGCCGAGTCTCACATCTCCTGGGCGACCCATGTCAACCTGACCTACAACCTGATCCGCGGCTGCAACCCGGCCCCCGGCGCCTGGACCACCCACGAAGGCAAGAAGCTGTTCCTGTTCGAGGCGACCAAGCGCATCGCCCGCACCTTCTCCGAGGTGAAGGGCAAAAAGCTGGGCGAGGTCGTCGCGATGAACGGCAACAGCGCCGTCATCCACGGCCAGGGCGGCTTCATCGAGGTGCATCGCGTGCGCCCGGATGGCGGGCGGAAGGTCTCGGCCGCCGAGGCTGGTCTCACCGTCGGGATGATCCTGGGCACGTAAGCGTTGCCTCGACGATTAACTGCATCCTGGAACGCGGTTTTTTCCGACGGGTCGTTGCCGTGGCGGGCCGTGGATTGTAGCGTCTGATCCGACAAAGGAAGCCGGATCAGACCATTCATGTATGCCCGCACGCTTATGGCCGCCGTGGCACTGTTTGCCGTGAGCAGTTCCGCGACCATGGCGCTCGACCTGACGGTCGTGGCGCGCGGGGAAGCGCTGCTGCCCGCGTTGCAGGAGGTGTATCTGCAGCCATTTACGGCCGCAACGGACATTCCCGTACAGAAAGACAGTTGGGATGGCGGGCTGGACGCGTTGCGCACCCGCCTGAAGGCCGCCGACAACACATGGGACATGGTGCAGGTGGACCCCACCGAACTCGCGGTCGGCTGTGCGGAGGGGCTGTTCGAAAAGCTCGACTGGCCGGCGGTTGGAGGCAAGGACCATTATCTGCCACAGGCGGTGGGCAACGATTGCGGCCTGGGCGCCTTCTTCGCCAATATCGTCCTCGCCTGGGATCGGGACAAGTTCCCCGCCACGCCGACCTGGGCGGATTTCTGGGACGTCGCGAAATATCCCGGCAAGCGCGGCCTGCGCCAGGGTGTGCGCGGCAACCTGGAGATCGCGCTGCTGGCGGACAATGTCTCGCCCGGTGACATTTATAAGACATTGGCGACCTCGGACGGTGTCGATCGGGCCTTCCGCAAGCTGGACCAGCTCCGGCCTTACATCGTGTGGTGGCAGAACGACGCGGAGGCGGCGCGCATCCTGGGCTCCGGCGACGTGCTGATGACCAGCGCCCCCAGCGGGCGGATCGTGACGGCCAACCGGCTCGACAAACGCAATTTCGGCATCCAATGGGGTGCCACCTTGTATGAGGTCCATAGCTGGGCCGTGCTGAAAGGCAGCACCAACCTGCGTCAGGCCCAGCAATTGCTGTATTTCATGGGCACGCCGGCGATCGAGGCGAAAATGCTGCGCCTCAGCGGGGAAACCGGTCTGGCCAAGGGCGTGAATGACGGCCTGCCACCCGAGCTTATGGCGCTGTCGCCGACCAATCCGGCCAATCTGAGCACCGCCTTGCGGATGGATGCCGGTTTCTGGAACGAGAACCTGGGCAAGCTCCGTCAGCGCTTCGAGGCCGGCCAGGGGCGCTAATGGTCCGTGTCCCTGATTTTGCGGGGATCGTGGCACGGATGTCTCTCACCGTCATGGTGGGCGCAGGCCCGCATGACGCGGGAAGACCGGCAATCCCAGCCCCGCAAAATCGACGATGTGGCGCTCTGGAGCGGTTTCCGATCAGGTCGAAACAGGCCCGGATCTGGCGGCAGACAGTGTGGTGCGTTGTGCTGACCGGCCGAAACAATGGCCCACGGGCGTCCCCTCACCGTCATCGCCGAGCTTGACTTGGCAACCTGCGCTTTAACGGCGGGTGGTGGGTTGCCGGACAGCAATTCTCATTTTGGCATTTGACCGTGTGATTTGCGTTTTTTGATTATGATGGGAAGACGGTATCGAGGGTTTGCGCGGCTCAATGCGGGTTGGGCGACGGCTTTGCGAAGGCCAGGGTCAGCGCCAAATCCTCCCAATCCGGA
>CALQHT020000201.1 GCA_943330455.2 Nitrosovibrio sp. Nv4
CAGGTGCAACCGGTCGGCACGATCCCGATTGAGCGGCCGCGGCGTGAATGCGGGGCGCCGGGGCGAGGACCCAGGTGGGGGGATATTCCTATGGCGGCAGGAGGGCGAATTTAAACCGGACAGCCGTGGACTTGATCCGGCAACCCGCTCCCTGCCGTCGAAGCGTGGGTTGCCGGGTCAAGCCCGGCAATGACGGTAAGGGGGGGGTGGTGCATCGGTCAATCTTGGTGGCGGTAGGTATTACGGTCCGCTCAGCGTGACCACGATCTAGGCTGGCAAGGAGACCACATCGCCGGCTGGAAGTCCCGCGGGGTCCAGCCGATATCCTCCCCCCTCGGTCAGCAGCAGGCGGGCATTCGCCGGGTCCGGCTCGATTTTCTGCCGTAGCCGGTAGATATGAGTCTCCAACGTATGGGTCGTGACGGCCGGATTGTAGCCCCAAACCTCGTTCAGCAATTCCTGACGCGCCACGGCCCTTGTGCCGGCCCGATACAGGAATTTCAGGATCGCCACCTCCTTCTCCGTCAGGCGGATGCGGTGGTTCTGTTGATTTTTCAACTGCTTGGCCGACGGGCGAAACTCATAGGGCCCAATGGTGAAAACCGCGTCCGCGCTGTTCTCGAAGCTGCGAAGCTGGGCGCGCAACCGGGCCAGCAGCACGCTCAGGCGAAATGGCTTGGCGACATAGTCGTTGGCGCCCGAATCCAGTCCGCGCACCACATCGGCTTCCTGGCCCGACCCTGTCAGCATGATGATGGGCATGTTCTGGCCACACTTGCGAAGCCGCATGCAGAGATCGCGACCGTCGCCGTCCGGCAGGCCAACATCGAGGATCACGGCATCGAACCTGGCATCCTTGGCGAACAACAGGTCTTCGGCCTCCCGCAACGAGGCCGCCTGAACGGCGATGAACTCACCGTCCACGGACAACTGATCCGCCAGCAATTCGCGAATGTTGTCATCGTCGTCCACGATCAGCACGGGTCGCTCTGCCGCCATCGTTCCGCGTCTCCTTGCCATGAGTGGCCGGCCTTGCCACACCGGGCCAACCTGGTTTGGGCATGAGCCCCCGCCCAACACCTTTGGCCATCCCCTGGGTCCATCCCCTGGCGCCATCCCCGTTGGACATCCACGTTGGCCATCCATTGGGGGGGGCCGAGCACCGCTGGACATCCCATGCCTGGGGACAAACCCGCCGCCACCATGGCATGGACAGACCGAGTCACCGACTAAATCGTGGCGATACGATGGTCCGGCAAGACCCGATGCGCTAGACTGCCATGCGCATAACCCCCATTCGCCAGAATAGGGCATAAGACCATGGGATTGTCCCCCCGCTCCCCCACCCCCATTATTGGGGCGCGATGAACCGTTTGCCCTGCCAGGTCACGATGCCCCCACATGCTTCCCCACCCATGGTCACGACGGATGGTAACGCCGTTCGGCTACGCCAGATCCATCGTGCGGCATCCGAAATGCGGCGCGGCGTGCCCATGGTGCTGACCGGGGAGCCGTCGCTTTGCCTCGTCGCCGCCGAGACCGCCGGACCCGACAGCCTGGCCGAACTGGCGACCCTGGGGATCGGCGCCCCATTCCTGCTGCTCGCTCCGGTGCGGGCCGCCGCCGTCCTGCGACAGCCGATCGATCGGGCCGCCGACGCGCAGGCGGTCACTTTGCCGCCCGATCTGCTGAACCAGGTCAGCGTGCGCGGGCTCGCCGATCCGACGGTGCCCGCCGTCCCGGGGCTGACGCAACTGACCTTCGCGCCGACTCCGGCCACCGCCGCCGCCGCACTGGCAATCGCCAAACTCGGACGCCTGCTGCCCGCCGTGGTGGCGGTGTTTGCCCGACCGGACGTCGACACACTTGCGCGGGAACGGAACCTGATCTCCGTCGCCGCCGACGACGTGCTGGGCTATCCCGATCTGGAAGCGTTCGGACTGCGCCAGACCGCCTCCGCCCCGGTGCCACTGATCGATGCCCCGGATGCCAAGGTCGTCGCCTTCCGCACCGATGGGTCGGGGATCGAGCACCTCGCCATCGTCATCGGCGACCCGCGGACATCCGACGCGCCGCTGGTCCGCATCCATTCCGAGTGCTTCACCGGCGATCTGCTGGGCAGCATGCGCTGCGACTGCGGGGAACAGTTGCGCGGTGCCCTGCGCCGCATGACCGAGGACGGGTCCGGCATTCTGCTGTACCTGGCTCAGGAAGGCCGCGGGATCGGCCTGGCAAACAAACTGCGCGCCTACACCCTGCAGGACCGAGGCCTCGACACCTTGGATGCCAATCGGGTCCTGGGATGGGGCGCCGATGAGCGCAATTTCCTGGTCGGCGCCGTCATGCTGACGCTTCTCGGCGTCAACCGCGTCCGCCTGCTGACCAACAACCCCGACAAGCTGGCCGCACTCGCGGCCTGCGGCGTGGAGGTCGTCGGGCGCGAGGCGCATATGTTCGCCCCCAACGGCGTGAACGACGAATATCTGGCCACCAAGGCCGCGCGTTTCGGTCATATGCTGGACTGATGGCGATGGAGCATCGCTCGCTGACATGCCGTGCTATAGGGGGCGCATGACGACTGGCGCTTCCGAAATCGCGGAATTCTACGAGTCGCCCCGCGGCGCCGTCACCGCACGCCTGCTGCGAGACCGATTGTCGGTCTTCTGGCCGCATACCAAGGGCGAGTCGCTGCTGGGGATCGGCTATACCCAGCCATTCCTGGACCAGTGGTCGGACCAGGCCCGCCGCGTGATCGCCTGCATGCCGGATGTCCTGGGCGCGGCCAAATGGCCCATAACCGGCCCCAGCCTGTCCTGCGTCACCGCCGATGACGCGCTGCCATTTCCCGACATGGTGTTCGACCGCGTGCTGCTGGTGCACGGGTTGGAGTCGGCGAACAATCCAGCACGCCTGCTGCGGGAGACCTGGCGCGTCCTGAAAGATGACGGACGCATGGTGGTCGTGGTCCCCAACCGCGCCGGGGTCTGGACGCATGGGGAGGATTCGCCGTTCTTCCTGCGCCAGTCCTTCACCTCGGGCCAGATCGACCGGCTGCTGGCCGCGTCTTTGTTCCGGACGGAGCGGCGTGACAGCGCCCTGTGGCTGCCGCCCACGGCGATGCGCTTCTTCCTGCAAAGCGCGCCCGTGCTGGAACGGACTGGGCGGCGCCTGATGCCCGGCGCGGCCGGCGTGACCATCACGGAGGCCGTTAAGGACGTTTATGCGGCCCTGCCCTTGCAACCGGCCCCGCGCCGCCGGCTTGCCGCTCTGTCTCGCGCGGCCTGAAGCCTGGGGCGACGCTCAGCGGTCACTGCTTCATTTGGCGGGGTATTCGGGGGAGGGAAGCCTTGGGGCTCTGCCCCAAACCCCGCGAGGGCTTCGTCCTTCGAACCCACCAGGGGCACGGCCCCTGGACCGCGATCAGTTGGGTCAGGGACGTAAGGGGGCCGACACGGACGATGATACGCCATGGTTGGCCCCCTTACGTCCCTGACCCAATAAATGGCATCCAAGGCACAGCCTTGGTGGGGGTCGAGGGGGCAACGCCCCTCGCGGGGTTTGGGGCGGAGCCCCAAGGCTTTCCTCCCCCGAATACCCCGCCAGATGGTGCGGTTACCGTTGTGCGTCGCCCCAGGGTTCAGGCCGCCAGTTCCAGGATCTCCCGCACCTGCTCCGGCCCAGGGATCGGGCGCGGATTGCGCGGAATCCACGGTGTCCCCATCGCCTGCTTCGCGATCCGGTCGAACTCCGAAGCGCCGATATTCACCGCGCCCAGGCTGCGCGGCATGCCCAGGCCACCGATGAAACCGTCCAGAACGTCCCCAGCATCCTCCCCCGGATGACCCATGGCGGTGGCGATCAGCGCCTGGCGTTCGGCGTTGACCACCTTGTTCCAGCGCATGACGTAAGGCAGCATGATGCAGGACGTATGCCCGTGCGGCACGTCGAACACAGCGCCCAGGACATAGCCGATGCCATGGCTGGCCCCCATCGGCACCCCGGCCGCCAGCGGCCCCATCGACAGCCACGACCCCAATTGGCAGTCCATGCGCGCGTCCAGATCGGTCGGATCGGCCTTCACCCGCGCCAATCCACGCGTCAGCAGGCTCAGCCCCTGCAAGCCCTGCGCATCGGTGAACGGGTTCGCCTCGTTCGAGCAGACTCCTTCCACGCAATGATCGACCGCCCGAATGCCGGTGGACAGAAACAGCCACTCCGGCGTGTGGACGGTGATCGTCGGGTCCAGGATCACCACGCTGGGAATGATCATCGGGTGACGGAACAACTGCTTCACTCGGATCCGCTCGTCCGTGACCCCGGATATGGCGCTGAACTCCCCGGCCGAGAGCGTCGTCGGCACCGTGATCTGCCGGACAGTCGGCGCGTTCATCGGGGGCAGGCCCATCACCCCGTCCGGTCCCTTGACCGGCAGCAGCGCGTCCAGGGCCTCCGGCGTCCGGATATCGTTGGCGAGGCACAACTGAACCGCCTTCGCCCCATCGGTGATCGAACCACCGCCGATCGTCACAATCAGATCCGCCTTGGCTGCCCGAGCCTGTTCGGCCGCCTCGATCACCGCGGCGCGCGGCGTATGCGGCGGCATCCGGTCGAAGACGCCGGCGCAGCGGTTGCCCAGGGCCTTGCGGATTTTCTCGATCTCATCCGTTTCGCGGTTCAGGGTGCCGCTGACCATGAGAAACACCCGCTCCGAGCCCAGCAAGCGGGCTTGATCGGCGACCGCTTGCGCGGCGGGGATGCCGTAAAGCACCTCATCCATCTTGCCGAAGGCAACGCGTCCGGATTTGACCATGATGAACCTCCCTGGAGACTTGACGGCATGGCGCTATGTGGCGCGGGCTAGACGACGTGGCGCGAGTTCGACGACACCGCGCAACAATATCAACCGACCTGACCAGCGACCGGTAGTGTCTCCTCCCCACCGTCATTTCCGGGCTTGACCCGGCACCCCACGCTTCACCGGCAGGGTGCGGGTTGCCGGGTCAAGCCCGGCAATGACGGTTGGGGGGAACAGGCGATATCGGTCAACGCTCAGTCAGCCAGTACCATAACGTCTGCAGTCGGCGCGTGGCCAGCCCAGACGATGCGCCTCAGACCTTCTCGACCTGGGAGTATTCCAACTCGACCGGCGTGGAACGCCCGAAGATCGAAACGCTGACCTTGACCCGGCCCTTCTCCTCGTCGACCTCTTCGACCGTGCCGTTGAAGCTGGTGAACGGGCCATCCGCAACGCGGATCTGCTCGCCGACCTCATACAGCACCGCGGGCCGCGGACGTTCGACGCCTTCCTGGCTCTGCTTCAGGATCCGATCCGCCTCCGCATCACTGATCGGGCTCGGCCGAGTCTTGCTGCCCAGGAAGCCGGTCACCTTTGGCGTGTTCTTCACAAGGTGCCAGGCGTCGTCCGTCAGATCCATCTTCACCAGCACATAACCCGGGAAGAATTTGTGCTCGGAGTTGATTTTCTGCCCGCGCCTGACCTCGACGACGTTCTCGGACGGTACCAACACCTCCTCGAACTGTTCGCCCAGGCCCTTCTGGACGGCCTGCTCCTTGATCTGCTGAGCGATCTTTTTCTCGAAGCCCGAATAGACGTGAACGACATACCAACGCTTGGCCATGATATTACGGCACCCTCTCAGATGGTCACGCCGAACAGCGCGCGGACTCCGAGGCCGACCACCTGATCGACGACGAAAAAGAAAATCGCCGACACAACTGCCATGGCGAACACCAAGCCCGTGGTCACCAGCGTCTCCTTACGGGTGGGCCAGGTGACCTTGGACACCTCTATCCGTACCTCGCGTATGAATTTCGCCGGTTCCAGCGCCACGTCAATCAAACTCCCACTACCAAAAAAGACTGGCCGACTGGCAGGGGTGGAGGGTCTCGAACCCCCAACCTCCGGTTTTGGAGACCGGCGCTCTAGCCAATTGAGCTACACCCCTACTGCGCGCGCCCCAGTATAGAGGCACACCCATGACGTCCGCCAGACCGTCCATCGAACAGGTCCGGTTGAACCATGCGGCAGGGCGCGTAGAAATGACGCGCGCGCTCCGGTGTCAAGGGCTTTCCACCTGAAAAGGGCACCGACCCGAACGGATTAGCCGTTCACGGGGGTTAAATCAGAACGCTCTTATTGTATTATCTGTTGCAATCCGTCAGGATCGCGAGCTGGCAACGGAGAGCGGGAATGGAATCGGCTGCATTCAGGACATGGTTGGACGGCATCCACCGTCTGGATGCCTCTCAGCGCGATCAGGCAGTGCGGGAACTGGTATTGGCGGAGGCTGGCATCCACGGCGATGCGGCCATGGTCGCATCCGAACCAGCGTGTCCGCCGCCGCCAGCCGGGGCACAAACGAGCGGCGGTGCGGCGGCGAAACCAGACCTGATGGCGCGCATTGGCCAAAGCAGGCTTGCCAGCATCGGATGCCCGCATTGCGACGGCGATGACATTCGCCCCTGGGGCATGGCCGGCGGTAAACCCCGGTACCGCTGCGCAGCCTGCCGCAAGACTTTCAACCCGCTGACCGGAACACCGTTGTCCGGCCTGCATTATCCGGATCGCTGGAAGGATCAGGCGCAGGCCTTGATCAACGGTGAAACGATCGCGAAAGCGGCGGTCCGGTGCGGCGTCGATTACACGACCGCATTTCGCTGGAGACACCGGTTCCTGAAGGCCCTCACGCTCGATAAACCCGCGAGCCTGTCCGGGATCGTCGAGGCGGACGAAACCTTCATTCTGGAATCCTTCAAGGGCAAACGCCGCGGTTTACCGCGCGCGCCTCGCAAGCGAGGTGGCAAGGCCAGCAAGCGGGGCCTGTCCGCGGAGCAAATTCCCGTCATCGTGGCGCGGGACCGTTCGGGCGCGACCATCGATGGGGTCCTGCCGCGTTTGGACGCGGCCAGCATAGCCGCGGTTCTTGGTCCGGTTGTCGAGAAGTCAGCACAATTTTGCTGCGACGGCGGGACCGCTATCAAGGCGTTCGCCCGCCGGGCTGGGGTGGCGGTCCATGTTCTCCCTGCTCCGGGCATTCCCCGGCCGGAGGCGCCGGACCTGCATATCAACAACATCAATGCTTACCACGGGCGCCTGAAGGAATGGATGCGCCGCTTTCACGGCGTGGCGACGGCAAACCTCCCCCACTATCTGAGCTGGCGGCGAACGATCGAAGCCCTGGGTGACCGCTCCACTCCGGAAGCCTGGATCAGAGGAGCCGCCGGGCTCGGACCATATCAACAGGGCTTACAATAAGAGCGAATCAGAAAAGAGAGAGCTGCGCCTGGGCCTCATCGGGCTGAATATTCGGCACCTTGAACAAGGAGCAGTCCAACGCGTGCCGATCTCCGTCAAGCCCCCATTGCCGCGCGGCCCTGGAAAACCGCCGCACCAGCAGGTCGGCATAGACGCCCTGGCCCGAGAACCTGTGATGGAAGCGGGAGTCGGTCAGCGCACCGGCCCTGGTTTCCTTGATCAGAGCCAGGACGTGTTTCGCACGCTCCGGGAAGCTGGCATGCAGCCAGTCCTCGAACATCTGCCGCAGTTCATGCGGCAGGCGCAGCAGAATATAGCGGGCATGACGGGCCCCCGCGCGAGCAGCGGCTTCCAGGATCTTCTCAAGCTCGGCGTCGTTCAGCGCCGGGATCATCGGCGCGGCCAGAACGCCGGTCGGAACGCCGGCCCGGGTCAACTCGGCGATGGCGTGCAGCCGCCGAGCGGGGGTGGCTGCTCGTGGTTCCATGATGCGGGCCAGGCGAGGGTCCAGGGTGGTGATCGACAGATGAACCCGGACCAGATTGCGCTGTGCCATGGAAGACAGGATGTCCAGATCCCGCAACACCCCCGCCGATTTGGTCACGATCCCAACCGGATGGTTGTAGCGGTCCAACACCTCCAACACGGTGCGAGTCAGCTTCAGGGTGCGCTCCACCGGCTGATACGGGTCGGTGTTCGACCCCAGCGCCATCGTCTTGGCCACGTAATTCGGTTTACGCAGCTCCTTTTCCAGCAACTCGGCGACATCCGGCTTGAAGGTCAGCTTGGTCTCGAAATCCAGCCCGGGCGAGTAGCCCAGATAGGCGTGGGTGGGGCGCGCATAGCAATAGGTGCAGCCGTGCTCGCAGCCGCGATAGGGGTTGATGGCGCGATCGAACCCGAGATCGGGGGAGCTGTTCCAACTGATCACCGATTTCGACGCATCCCGAGTCAGGGTGGTGGCCAGCTTCGGGGGATCGCCAAACTCCTCCGTCAGGGTTTCCCAGCCATCGTCGAACGGGCTGGCGGCGCGCGGTTCGAACCGCACCGGGGGGTTGGTCACTGCTCCCCGACCGGATCGCGCCGGAGATGGCATGGAGATCGAGGGCGCCTCATCCGGCAGCCCGGCACGCGCCAGGGCGGCGATGGCGTCCAGGTCCCGACCCGCGTCGTCAGGCCGTTGCCCGGTATTGCCAGGATCGATCCGTTGCTTCATGATCTGTTCCTCGTGTGTTCGACCCGGTTGCCCCGCAAACGCGGCCGTCGCGGAGCAAGGTGACGTCCGCCCGGCCACTCCGGTCCTCCCTGCGGCCCGGCTACCGTGAGGCCCCAACGTTGCCAGCGCACACCCCGGCGGTCAAGAACAAAATATGAACAAATCGGAGCCGCTCGCACTCTCCGTGATCATCCCCACGCTCAACGCCGCTCTGACCTTACCCGCCACCCGCGCAGCGCTCGGCGCGGTCGCGCAGTGCATCGTGGTCGATGGCGGCAGCACGGACGGGACGCCGGCCGTCGCGACCGCGGCCGGAGCCCAGGTTCTGACGACCAGCCGGGGCCGCGGATCGCAAATCGCCGCGGGGATTGCGGCGGCGACGTCGGACTGGCTGCTGATCCTGCACGCGGACACGCGGTTGCAACCCGGCTGGCGAGACGAAGCCGCTGTCCATATGAAGGACCACCCGGACCGAGCCGCCTATTTCCGGTTCGCGCTCGCCTCCGCCCATCCGCGAGCCCGCGGGTTGGAAACCGCGGTCGCCTGGCGCTGCCGGGTCCTGGCGCTGCCCTATGGCGACCAGGGCCTGCTGATCCACAGAGACCTTCTGCGCCAGGTGGGCGGCATGCGCGCGCTGCCACTGATGGAGGATGTGGATCTGATCCGCCGCCTCGGCCGCAAACGGCTGATCGGGTTGCGGACCCAGGCGCTGACATCCGCCGCGAAATGGGAAAGAGACGGCTGGTCCGCGCGATCCGCCCGCAACCTGATATGCCTGACCTTGTGGTGGTTGGGTGTGCCGCCGTCCGTGATCGTCAGGATATATCGATGAAGGACACTGTCATCGTGTTTGCTCGGATCCCGCGCCTGGGCACCGTCAAGCGACGTTTGGCGCGCGAGATCGGCCAGCGCGCCGCCCTGCGGTTCCACAGCGCCACCCTGATCGGCTTGTTGCGCGATCTGACCTCCGACCGCCGCTTCCGCACCATCCTGGCGCTGACACCCGACCGAGCGCGATGCCGCCTGCCCGTGAAGGTGCAGCGCATCCACCAGGGTCGAGGCGATATCGGCCAGCGTATGCACCGCGCCTGTGCCCGTTTTCCGCGCGGCAATGTCGCCATCATCGGCACGGACATCCCCGATGCCGGCGCCGCCGACGTCGCGGCCGCTTTCCGCGCCCTCGGGTCGGCCGATGCGGTGTTCGGTCCGTCGATGGATGGCGGTTATTGGCTGGTTGCGCTCGGAGCCCGCAGGCCGGCGATGCCGTTCGCGAATGCAAGGTGGTCCAGCGAGCATGCCTTGTCCGACACGCTGCTGAATTTCAAGGGACGACGCATCGCCCTGGGGCGGCGGCTGCAAGACGTCGACACCGCCGCCGATCTGAGACAGGTCCGGCCGGATTTTGTCCGCCGAACCTGATGGGCCGCCGCCGTCCTGACGGGCGTCTGAACCAACAGCCCGATCAGGCCGTCGAGTAGTAGCGCGCCAAACGCGTCGGTTCCGTCGGATTTTCGACGAGGTCCTCGGCCGCCGGTTCGCGCAACATATAGCCGCGGCCCCAGACGGTGGCGATCAGGTTGTCAGCCCCGGCATGGGCCAATTTTTTTCGCAGTTTGCAGATGAACACGTCGATGATTTTCATCTCCGGTTCATCCATGCCGCCGTAAAGATGGTTCAGGAACGCTTCCTTGGTCAGGACCATGCCCTTGCGGAGCACCAGCAATTCCAGAATTGAGTACTCCTTGCCGGTCAGATGAACCTCTTTCCCGCCAACCATCACCTCTCGGCTGTCCAGGTTGAGTTCGATTGGTCCGATCCGCAGGGTCGGCTGGCTGAACCCCTTGCTTCGCCGCACCACGGCTTGCATCCGCGCGAGCAGTTCCGCCTTGTCGAAGGGTTTGGTGATGAAATCGTCCGCACCCAACCCAAGACCCTTGACCTTCGCCTGTGGGCGAGTCTGGCCCGACAGGATCAGGACAGGCGTATCGTTGCGGGCGATGCGCATGCGCCTCACCACTTCGAAACCCTCCATGTCGGGCAAGACAAGGTCAAGCAGAACCACATCGTATTCATAATGCCGGGAAAGCGCGAGCGCCTCCTCACCGGTTTCCGAATGATCGATGACAGCCCCAGCCGCCTTCAACATCAGTGTCACGCCGCGAGCGGCCGTGAGATCGTCTTCCACTAGCAGGACCCGCATGATGCCCTCTCAGCGACCATATCGAAGTCTTTACCACCATGACGTGTGTTACACCATATAATTTTCACCTTTTCAGTGTATTTCTCCTCATGATCCGCCAAGGTCGAACTCGATGATACGAACATTTGATGAACATGCGCTCCATTGGGAGATATTTGGGTAAATGAGACAGACGAATCTCGAATTAAGATCGAGCCTCGCTTCAGGGGCACTTCGGTCGCTCGCACCGCTTAGAGTACAAGGGCGTGTCACTGGTGTCTCCGGCCTCGTCGTAGAAGTCGACGGACTGAATGGTCATGCCATGATTGGAGATCGCGTCAACCTCACGGATCGCGACGGCCGTCGGGTGGAAGCCGAGATCGTTGCCTTTCGCGACGGAAATGCGCAGACGATGCCATTCGGCGTCCTATCCGGAATCGGTCCCGGAAGCGCCGCCACCCTGGCATCCGGCCACGGGGCGCTGCTCGCTGTCTCCGATGACTGGCTGTCCCGCGTTGTCGATCCGCTCGGTCGCCCGCTGGACGGCAAGG
>CALQHT020000202.1 GCA_943330455.2 Nitrosovibrio sp. Nv4
GATGGGTCGGCCGTGACGCCACCTCCGGGCCGATATGAAGCCAGTCAGGACGTGATCGGGGCGCCGCCGGCGGTCTGATGACCGCGCCGGCGCAGCCGAACAGCCGTCGTTATTGATCGAAAATCCCGAGTCCGACAGGCTGCTAGCCCCGCCGTGCTGACCATCGGGAAGAACCGCTCGTTCGGCACACCCAGTACGGTGGCCGATGCCGCCTTGCCGAGCGGAACGGCCGGGCCGCGGATGGGGAGCGAACACCCGGGAAGGCTCGCGGCGATACCACCGGCCGCAGCCGTGCCAAAGAGATGACGGCGCGAAAGATTCATGTGGGGCTTCCCGGTGTTGGTTGCAGACGATCGACCGAATTGACCCCGGCGACCTTGCTCCGGACCAGGGGATCTTCGGTGGGCGATAGCGCCACGCTTGTGTCGGCACAATAGTAAGCTGTCGAGTTCGGCACAATCAGCCCCTGGTTCGCACGCCACGTCGTTCACGGATCTCGGAATCAGGCGCCGACTGGAGAAAGTTGTCCCCCTTCTGTTTCGGGAAGGAGCAGGGGGGGAGCGGCAAAGCCGAACGAAATTCGCGCCCGCTCCCCAACCCCCTCCCGCAAGGGGGAAGATTTTCTCCCCTGCGAAGATGTGTGAATGTTTCAGGATGATCGGAAACCGCAGGCCGCTCTATCATCTGGCGATATCGTGGGCTTCACACGTTGTTACGTTCCGCGCAGCGTGACCCTGCTCTAATCAAAGCCCGCAAGCGCCCGCCACTCCAGTTCCGTCACCGTCTTCACCCCCAATTCCCCCGCTCGGCGAGCCTTCGATCCCGCGTCGGTGCCGACGACCACCAGATCGGTTTTCTTGGACACCGAATCGGTCACCTTGGCGCCCATCGTCTCGGCGCGGGCCTTGGCCTCCGGTCGGGTCATGGTTTCCAATGTTCCTGTGAACACCACGACCTTGCCGGCAATCTCACTGTCAGTCGCCTGGGGCTGCGCCGCGTCCTCGACCGTCAGTTTGGCGGCGAGTTCGTCCAGGGTCGCGACATTGCGTGGTTCCCCGAAGAACTCCGCCAGTTCTTCGGCGATCGCCGGACCGATGCCGATGATGGAGCCCAGCCCGATCCGTTCCTCGGACCCGATCTCGGACGCGGCGAGCATCTGTTCGCGCCAGTGTGCGTAGTTCCCGTAGTGGCGGGCGAGCAGCTTTGCGTTGGACTCGCCGATCCGGCGGATGCCGAGCGCGAAAATCAGCCGCTCCAAGGGGATGCGCCGACGTGCCTCGATGGCGCGCGACAGGTTGCGGGCGGACAACTTGCCCCAGCCGTCTCGCGTCGCGATTTCGGCCTCCCGAGCCGGCAGGCGGAACAGATCGGCCGGGCTGTGCAGCCAGTCCTCGGCATAGAATTCCTGGATGGTCTTTTCGCCGAGACCGTCGATGTCGAAAGCGGCGCGGGAGACGAAATGGATCAGGCGTTCGACGCGCTGCGCAGGGCAGGTCAGCCCGCCGGTGCAGCGCCGCACGACCTCCCCTGGCGGACGGACCGCGTGGCTGCCGCAGGCTGGGCAGATGTCCGGGTAGACATAGGGCACCGAGTCCGGCGGACGTCGTTCGGCGATGACGGAGACGATTTGCGGAATCACGTCGCCGGCGCGTTGCAGGACAACGGTGTCACCGATCCGGACGTCCTTGCGGGCGATCTCGTCCTCATTGTGGAGGGTCGAACGGGCAACCAGGACGCCGCCGACATTGACCGGCTCCAGTTCGGCGACCGGTGTCAGCGCACCGGTGCGGCCGACCTGGATGCGGATCTCGCGCAGGATGGTCGTCGCCTGTTCCGCCGGGAATTTCCAGGCGATGGCCCAGCGCGGCGCCCGCCCGACGAAGCCCAGGCGTCGCTCCAGGCCCAGGTCGTCGATCTTATAGACCACGCCGTCGATGTCGTACGGCAGGGTGGCGCGCTGTTCGGCAATGCCGGCTTGGAACGCGGCGGCCTCCTCCTCGGTTTCCAGGCGCCGCGACAGCGGGTTGACCGTGAAACCCCAGTCGCGAAGGCGCTGCAAATAAACCCAATGTGATTCGGCGACCGGCTCGCTGGTTTCGCCCTGCGCATAGGCGAACAGCGACAGGGGCCGCTGCGCGGTGATGCGGGGGTCCAATTGCCGCAGACTGCCGGCGGCGGCGTTGCGGGGATTGGCGAAGACCTTCGCCTCTGCCGCGAGTTGCGCTTCGTTCAGCGCGAGGAAGTCGGCCTTGGTCATGAAGACCTCGCCGCGGATTTCGATAAAGGCCGGCGCGTTGCCGGACAGGCGCAATGGCAAGGCCTGCATCGTGCGGAGGTTGGCGGTGACGTCCTCCCCTTCCGTGCCGTCGCCGCGGGTGGCGCCATGGACAAAGCGGCCGTTTTCGTAGGTGAGGTTGATCGACAACCCGTCGATCTTGGGCTCTCCGACCACCGCCATGGCTTCGGTCCAGCCGAGGAAGCGCCTGGCGCGTGCCAGAAATTCGGCGAATTCTTCGGTATCGAAGGCGTTGTCCAGGGACAGCATCGGGACACGATGTCGCAGTTTCGCGAAGCCGGTCTCTGGCGTGTCGCCGACACGATGCGTGGGTGAATCGGAGCGGATCAGGTCCGGGAAGCGCGCCTCGATCGCCGCGTTGCGCCGACGCAGGGCGTCGTACTCGGCGTCGGTGATCTCCGGCGCATCGTGCTGGTGATAGGCGCGGTCGTGATGGGCAATCGTCTCGGCGAGATGGCGGAGTTCTTCGGCCGCCTCCGCTTCCGTCAGGTCCGGGATTTCGTGTGGGTCGGCCGTCTGGTGGTCGGTCATGTTCCATATCGCCGGGTCTGGTGCCGCCCCAAACATAGACCGCCCCCTGCCTGGATGGGAGGGGGCGGGTGGAAGGGCGTTACTCGGCGGCGGCGGTCTCCGGCACACCCAGCTCCATCAATCTCGGTGCGACCTCCTTGCCGAACAGGGCGATATTCTCTTTTGAGTCCTGGTGCGACAGGTAGCCACCCTGGCCGAAGAACAGCAGATTGCCGACGCCGCCCATGCGGGCGTTGAAGGCCTTCAACTGGTTGTAGACATCGTCCGGGGTGCCGGCGAAGACGGTTTCCGTATCCATGAACTGCTGCACGGTCGCGGTGCGATGGTCGATCTGGTCGCCATTGCGGTCGGTCACGATGCGGTTGGCCCGCGGTCCGGATTTCAGGATCGCGACATTGGCCCCCAGGGAGTTGTAGCCCGGCGGGTTGTTGAACGGTTCGGCGACGACCGGAGCGGTGCGCACGTAATCGGCGATGATGTCCGCGCGCCGCAGACCTTCTTCCCTGGTTTTGCCGACGCCGATGATCGCGGCATAGGCGAAGCGGTCCGGCCCGGCCTCCCACCCCAACTCCCGTGCCCGCTTGCGATAGGCGTCGTACATCGGCTTGGCCAACCCGCCGGATAGCAAGGTGCCGACGACATGGCCGCGTTCGGCCGCCATGGTGCCGGTTTCCACGCTCATGCCGGTCATCCAGACTGGCGGAGTCGGCTGCTGGATCGGGCGCGGCCAGATGTTGACGTTGCGGTAATGGAAGAACTCTCCTTCCCAGCTGAACGGGCCTGTGGTGGTGGACATGGCCTTCAGGATCAGGTCATGCGCTTCCCAGTAGCGGCGCATCAGTCGGCCGGGATTGGAGTTGGCAGGCGCGATTTCGTAGGGCGCGCCCTTGACCAGGCCCATTTCCAACCGTCCGCCGGATACGCAGTCGAGCCACGCCATTTCCTCGGCCACGCGCACCGGGTCGGGGCGGTTGGCGATCGGGTTGCCCAAAGTGAGCAGGCGCGCCTTTTTGGTTTCACGGGCGATGATGGACAGCGCCATTGGCACCGACACCGTCATGCAGGTGGCGGTGCTGTGATGCTCGTTCACCATGATGTCGAGGCCGACCTCGTCGCAGAGGGCGAATTCGTCCAGGTATCGGTTCAGCAATGTGCCGGCTTCAACCGGATCCAGGTTTTCGCTGGGGAAATTGACTCGCAGGGAGCCGCGGGCGAGGCCTTTTTCCCATGCCGGGTGATAGGCCATCTCGGAGAAATACCAGGTGCGCATTGTCGTGGCTCCTGTCTATGAGAGTGTCTTGGCGAATGCGGTGACGCGATCGGCGAAGGCCTGGGGCTGTTCCCAGTGCGGGTAGTGGCCGGCGGCGGCGATGGTTTCCATCGTGGAGCTGGCGATTTCGGCCTGCCATCCCTGGCCATAGGCCTGGGAGACGATCCCGTCCTTGTCGCCCCACAATAGCTTGGTCGGGATGTCGATCCGGTGGAGCCAGCGCCGAAGCCGCGGATTGTGCATGTACGGCTTCCAACCGAACAGCGCGAGCGACTCACGACCGCGGGCGACGCCGGCCAGTTCGGTATCCGCCAGCGTGGCGTAATCGATGGTGCTGAGAGTGGGGTCGGCCCAGGCGAACTTCATGAATTCGGGGCGGGGCATGCCGTGCATGTCCGCGATATCGCGATCCAGCACGCCGCCGATTTTGATGCCGAGCGGGGCGGTGAGGACGAGTCCGGCGAAGGGAGCGGTGTTGCGGACCGCCATCTCGGCGGCGACCCAACCCCCGAAGCAGGACCCGACGAGCAAGGCGTCGTCGAGCTCGAACTGTTTGGCGAGATCGAGATAGAGATAGGCGATGTCGTCCACGGTGCCGAACCAGTCGGGCAGGGCGGAGCCGCCGAATCCGGGATGGTGCGGCGCGATGACGCGGAACGATTTTGCCAGTGTGTCGAGCCACGGGCGCTGCGGTTGCAGGCCTTCTCCGGCGTGAAGGAACAGCAGCGGACGTCCCTGACCGCGTTCCTCGATTTCGAGCGAGACGCCCGCCACGGTGACATGACGGCTCATGGTCTGGTGACCGTGGGGCTCGGTGGGGTGCCCATATGTTTCCTCCGGTATTTTGCTGGGGTGGAGTTTACGGGTTGGGTGGCTGGGGGCAATGGTGGATGGGGCAGGGCTGTCGGCGAGCGTGATTGGTTAACAACCAACCCATCTGAACCAATTATGCGCATTTAAAGAACATAATTTGGGCATATACTGCCAAGACATCAAAAATCGCCGTAAATTGCCATTGTGCATCGCAGCATCCGTCGCTAATTTTCGAGCATAGCCATCGGGCACGCCGCTTTCCTCGGCTGTGTGATGAATATTATGGCAGGAAGGAGCCACTATGCACCGACGCACCAGCCCCCCCTCTCGCGGCCTCTCCCGTCGAAATCTGCTGAAATCCACAGCCGCGGTCACCGGCGCCGCCATTGGTTCCGGCGCCGTCACCGGATTCCCGACGATTTGGGCGCAGAACATCAAGGACGTGGTCCTGTTTCACGCCGGCCCGCCGGTCACCGCAATCCCGGCGATCGCCGAACAGGCGAACAAGGATCTTGGCTTCAAGATTCAGATGCAAGCGACCGAGCAGGCCGATCTGC
The DNA here is from genome assembly GCA_943330455.2 of Nitrosovibrio sp. Nv4. Lineage (GTDB taxonomy): Bacteria > Pseudomonadota > Alphaproteobacteria > Acetobacterales > Acetobacteraceae > Rhodopila. The sequence continues at coordinate 5,468 of CALQHT020000202.1, forward strand.
TGAACCGCTTCCTGTCGCAGTCATCCTCGATCGACTGTGCCGATGTCAGCATCACCTTCATGAAATACCTGGTCGGGCGAAACGTCCTGCAGGCGATCCCGCTCAACAAGGCAAAGGACTGGGACAAGACGATCCCGTTGTTCACCAAAAGCGAGTACCCCGACGGGCGCAAGGCGTCGAAGCAGGGCACCGCGCCCTACAACGTGCTGTATGCCACCGACGCGAGCGGCCAAAAATTCCATGATGGCCCGACCGAGTGGCTGACCGGCGTTCCCACTGTCACCAACGCCGACACCCTTGGCATCCGCCCGGACCTGGTGGAGCGCAAGATCACCAGTTGGGGCGACCTGCTGTCTCCGGATTTCAAAGGCAAGACCGCGCTGCAGGATCAGCCGACGGTCGGTGTGATCGACGTCGCGATGGCGCTGGAGGCGCGCGGCGACGTCAAATATGTCGACAAGGGCAATATGACGAAGGCCGAGATCGACCAGACGATCAAGGCCATGATGGAGATCAAGAAAAGCGGCCATTTCCGCTCTTTCTGGACCACGTTCGACCAGTCCGTGAACCTGATGGCCTCGGGCGAGGTGGTGATCCAGTCCATGTGGTCGCCGGCGGTGGCGGCGGTGCGCTCACGCGGGGTCGCCTGCGCCTACCAGCCGCTGAAGGAAGGCTACCGAGGCTGGGGCTATACGCTGGGTGTCATGAAGCATCTGAGCGGTCTGAAGCTCGAATGCTTCTACGAATACCTGAATTGGTACACCAGCGGCTTCGAAGGTGCGTTCATCGCGCGCCAGGGCTACTACACCGCGCAACCGGAGAATGCCCGCAAGTTCCTGACCGCCGATGAGTGGGACTACTGGTACGGTGGCAAGCCGGCCGCGTCCGACATCCTCAGCCCCTACGGCAAGCTGATGGAAAAGGCCGGCAACGTCCGCGACGGCGGCGCCTTCTGGGACCGCCTGGGCAATATCGCCGTGTGGAATGCGGTGATGGACGAAGACCGTCACCTGACCCGCAAGTGGAACGAGTTCATCACCTCCTGAACAGGAACCGGAACCATGCAGCTCGGTGTTTTCATACCCATCGGCAACAATGGCTGGCTGATTTCCACCACGTCGCCGCAATACAAGCCCAGCTTCGATCTCAACAAGACCATCGTGCAGAAGGCGGAGGCGTTCGGCTTCGACTTCGCCCTGTCGATGATCAAATTCCATGGCTTTGGCGGCCCGTCGCAGTTCTGGGACTACAACCTGGAATCCTTCACCCTGATGTCGGGCCTGGCCGCGGTGACGAGCCGCATCCAGTTGTTCGCCACCTGCGCCGTACTGACCATGCCGCCGCCGGTCGCGGCACGCATGGCGGTGACCATCGACAGCATCTCGCATGGCCGTTTCGGGGTGAATCTGATCACCGGCTGGCAGCGGCGTGAATACACGCAGATGGGAATCTGGCCAGGGTCGGATCACTACAAGCGCCGCTACGATTATTGCACCGAATACGTGAACGTCATGCAGGACCTTTGGGGTACCGGCCGTTCGGATTTCAAGGGCGACTTCTTCCAGATGGACGACTGCCGCTGCCTGCCGATGCCGACCGCGAAAATCCCCATCATCTGCGCCGCCCAAAGCGATGCGGGCACGAAATTCGCCGCGGAGCATGCGGATTACAATTTCTGCGCGAGCTTCGGCTACAACGCCCCGACAGCCGTCGGCCCTTCCGTTGCCCGCTTGGTTGCGGCCAACAAGGCGTCTGGACGCGATTGCGGCGCGCTGATCCTGACCATGATCATCGCCGACGAAACCGACGATGCCGCCAACGCCAAGTGGGAACACTACAAGACCGGCACCGACCTGGAAGCGCTGGCCTATCGCGACGCGCAGGCCGAGGATGATCCCACCACTGACATCTACGCCCAGCCACACAGGCGAAAAATCCTCGGCACCAACAAGCTGCCGACGAATCAGGGCGTGCTCGTCGGCTCCTATGCGTCCGTCGCGCGGATGCTGGATGAGTTGGCCGAGGTGCCGGGCGTGCGCGGCGTGATGATGACCTTCGACGACTTCGTCATCGGCATGGAGCAGTTCGGCACGCGGATCATGCCGCTGATGCGCTCGCGGGAGCAGCCGAGGCTGGCCGCATGAGTTCAACGCAGGAAGCACTGGGAACGGTGCGGCAGGTCGGGCCGACGAGGGCCTGGCCTCGCCTGCGCCTGGCGCCGTGGATGGTCTCCTGGCTGCAGGTCGGTCCGCTCGCGCTGATCCTGTTCGTACTGTTCGCGCTGCCGACCACCCTTTTCCTGGTGGTCAGCTTCTTCGACTACGACCGGACCGGCATCTATCCCGCGTTCATGCTGGACAACTACGCCGATCTGGTGAACTCGCCGGCGACGATCCGGGTCTATCTCAGTTCGATGAAATTCGCCGTGATCGTCTGGGCGATCACCCTGTTTGTGGGCTTCAACGTCGCCTACTTCCTGGTGTTCCATGTCCGCAGCAACACCGTGCGGATGGTGTTCTTCCTGCTGTGTGCGATCCCGTTCTGGACGTCGGGGATCATCCGCACCATCGCCTGGATCCCGTTCCTGGGACGCAACGGAGCCTTCAACCAGGCCCTGATGGGGGCCGGCATTACCGACGCACCGTTGCAGTTCCTGCTGTTCTCGGATTTCTCGGTGATCGTGGCCTATGTGCACCTGTTCACCCTGCTGATGATTGGTCCCATCGCCAATTCTCTGGCCAAGATCGATCCCGCACTGATCGAGGCGGCCCGGGATGCCGGGGGCAGCCGTTGGCAGGTCATGGTCAACGTGGTGATCCCCCTGTCGAAGACCGGCATCGTGCTGGGATCGGTGCTGGTGTTCACCCAGGTGATGGGCGACTACTTCGTGGTGAAGGCCATGAGCGGTGGGCAAAGTGCCTCGATTGTTTCGGCATTGTCGACCGAGATTCAGGCGATGCAATACCCGCCTGCCGCGGCCAATGCGATGGTGCTGGTGCTGTTCACCGCGATCATGGTGGCTGGAATGATGCGGATCGTCGATGTCCGCAAGGAACTGGTGAAGTAGCATGTTGGCAGGACCATCCCGCACGATCGGGGGCACCGACAGGCGCCCCTGGACGTTCTACGCCCTCGGAGCACTGTTTTTTGGTTACATGGTGTTCCTGTACGGGCCCATGGCGGCGATCTATGTGCTGTCGTTCCAGGGGGAGAACGGCGGCGTCACCTTCCCGATGACGGGCTTCTCCCTGGTCTGGTTCGCCGACATCGTGAAGCCGGGCCAGATGGCCAACGTGCCGGACAGCTTCGGTCGGTCCATGGCACTGGCCGCCATCGTCAGCGTGATAACAACGGTGGTCGCGGTGGCAGCGGGTCTCGCGTTCCGCCGGCCGTTCCCGGGGTCGGGCGCGGTGTTCTACCTGGCCGTTGCCAGCCTCGTCATGCCCAGTCTCCTCGTCGGCTTTGGCATCGGGCTCGGCTTTCGCCTGTTCGACTGGAAAGCCAGCCTGTTTACCTCGGGGTTGGGTGCGCAGCTCACCTGGACGTTGCCGTTCGGCGTACTGGCCATGTTCGCGGTGGTGAACCGCTTCAACCGATCGTGGGAAGAAGCGGCAACCGACCTCGGGGCCAGTCCCTGGCAGAGGCTGCGCCATGTCACACTGCCCATTCTGATGCCAGGGATCATCGGCGTGGCGATGGGGGCGTTTACCCTGTCCTACGACGAATATGCTCGCACCACCCTGACCATCGGTCAGAAAAATACCCTGCCGCTGGAAATCTACGCACTGATATCCTCGGCCACCTCGCCAATGCTGTTCGCCATCGGCACGGTGACGACCGGGCTATCGTTCCTGATTATCGGCGTCACGGTCACGTTGATACTGCGCATGCAACGCCGGCGAGCGGCCGCGACATTGAAGGTTGGTTGAACCATGGATACGCGATTTGACGTCGAACTGATCGAGACCACCAAGCGCTACGGCACCACCACCGCCGTCGATGCGATCTCCCTGCGCATTCCGCGTGCCAGCTATTGCTGCCTGTTGGGACCCAGCGGCTGCGGCAAGACCACGACCTTGCGGATGATCGCCGGGCATGAGGCGATCACCGAAGGCGACATCCTGATCCAGGGCAACAACGTCTCCGACCTGACGCCGATCGAGCGCGGCACCGCGATGATGTTCCAGAGCTACGCGCTGTTCCCGCACCTGAACTGTCTGGACAACGTCGCGTTCAGCCTGAAGATGCGTGGCGTGAACAAGGCGGAACGGCATGCAAAAGCGCGGGAGTATCTCGCACTGGTGCATATGCAGGATTACGCGATGCGCCTGCCCTCACAATTGTCGGGCGGTCAGCAGCAGCGCGTGGCCCTGGCCCGGTCGCTGATCACACGGCCCAAAGTGCTTTTGTTGGATGAGCCGTTGTCGGCGTTGGATCCGTTCCTGCGGATCAAGGTGCGGGAGGAGCTGAAGCGGCTGCAACGCGAACTCGGCATCACCTTCATCCATGTGACCCACAGTCAGGATGAGGCGATGGCGATGGCCGATCTGATGGTGGTGATGGAGGACGGTCATATCCGCCAGTCCGGCCCGCCGCGGGAGGTGTTTGAGCGTCCGGTCAGCCCGTTCATCGCGCGCTTCATCGGCGGCCACAACGTGCTGCCCGGTGCGAACGGCAAGATTGCCGTGCGCGCCGACCGGTGCCGCCTTGGCGTCGCGGGGGATGGCCCGTTCGTCAGCGGGCGTGTCACCGCGGTCGAATACCAGGGCACGATGGTGCGGGTTGCCATGGCAACCGACCCTGGCGACGAAGCCTCTGCCCTTGTCCCCGATGGCGATTTCTATGCCCGTCCCGTGGAGCCCGGCGACCCGGCGATACTGACTTGGTCGGAGCGCGACGTGCACATGCTGGCGGAAGCGTAGAAGCGGCTCCCTCCATGGCCATACCAGTCGCCCGTGTCGGCGACTGGCTCGCCCGCCAGGTGGCCGTGGCGACTGGTTTCAGTCAGCCCCACGGCACTTGATCATCCGCAACGGCGTGTAGGTCAGTGCCACGGTGCCATCCTGCTTGACGACCTTATTGCGGGTCCGGACCAGACCACGGCCTGGGCGGTTCTTTGACAAGCGGGCCTCGATCACTTCCACTTCCACATGGATCGTATCGCCGGCAAACACCGGGCCGTGGACGTTCAGATCCATGTGCAGGAAGGCAAAGCCGGTGTGCTGCATGGTGGATTGCACCAACAGGCCCTCGGCGAAGCAGTAGCCCAGGGCACCGGGTGCCAGGCGCTGCTTGATGTCGGATTCCTCTTTCAGGAACTCGATATTGGTGAACAGCACTTCGACCATGCCAGTGGCGTTGACGAAATTGGTGATGTCGGCCTCGGTGACCGTGCGGCCGATGGTCTTGAACTGGCGACCCACGGGCAGGTCTTCGTAATACATTCCGAGTCCGACGGTTTCCATGCGGTGTCTCCTGGTTGGGCCGAATTCTGGCCGATCGTCTCGGCAGAATGGCGAGCGAACAGGTGGGCGGCAAGCCCTGAATTCCGCGCCTAAAGAAGCTCAATTACCCGTTTACCTTGCAGAATCAGAGAGATAGTCTGCATTCGTAAATCCGAAACCATCACCAACGGGGTGCGCGATGCTGGCGCAAGGTCTTCTCGGTTTCCAGTATGAATCCGACCGCTCCAGCGGCGGCCTGACCTCTCTCGCGGGCCTGCCGCTCTATCTCGAGCTGATCCAGGCCA
>CALQHT020000203.1 GCA_943330455.2 Nitrosovibrio sp. Nv4
AGCCTGGTCCAGGCCGCGAAGGCAAAGGCGCGCGGATATCGATCAACCCGTAACCTCAAAGCCATGGTCTATCTCATCGCCGGAAAGCTCGACCTCAGGCTGCCAGTATGAAATCGTTACCACCCACTCCAAACAGCGAGGAGCCGAAAGAAGACCATCCTTCCAAAGGAAACTCTTATGCATATGTCATTTCGCCAAACCGTCATTCTGACCACCGCCATCTTCGGACTTGGCAGCTTCGGCCTCGGCGGTTTCGGACTGGGCAGCTCCGGGGCCATGGCTGCATCGCCTGGCGATGCGCCCGCTGCTCGCCCGATTGCCGCGGCCGAACAGTCCAAGGCCAAGCCCGCGCCGAACGCGGAACAAGCGATGACGGAAACGATCGATAAGCGGATTTCCGATCTGCACACGAAACTGCAAATCACGCGTGGGCAGGAGGTCCAATGGGCCGAATTCGCCCAGGTGATGCGTGACAATGCGCGCGGCACGGACCAGACGTTCCAGCAGCGCGTGCAGGGGATGTCGACCATGTCGGCGGTGGACAATATGAAATCCTACGCCCAGGTCGTGATGACCCATGCCCAGGATGTCCAGAAACTCGTCCCGACATTCCAGACCCTGTATGGCACCATGTCCGAAAGCCAGAAGCGCATCGCGGATCAGGTGTTTCGCAACGACGCCCGTCCGGGTGAACCGGTCAAGCGCGGTTAGGCCGCCATTCATGGCCTATTCCGCCGCAACCCGGTCCCAGGGGGCCGCGATCCGGTTTGCGATCCTCTCCGGCCTCGCGACTGCTGCTCTTCTCACCGCGATGACCATGTCGGCGCATGCCCAGGATCGCGACCGCGATGGCGATCGCAACCGCGCCTTCTATCACGACAACCGCGATAACCATTACCGTTACGAGCAGACCCGCCGGCATGAATTGGAAGTGGCTCGCCAGCGCGTGCGGGAACAGGAGAGATGGCGGCTGGCGCATCGTTACGACGGATATTATCGCCGGCCGGACGTCTACTACAGCGCCCCTCCGGTCATCTACCAACCGCCCGCTTACTACCAGCAGCCGGGTGGCTCGCTGACCTTCAGCTTCCCGTTCTTCAACAACTGATGGTCTGACACCGGCCGCGTCCCGGTCGGCATTTCGCTATAAAAATCTTTCGGAAAGGAACCAAACCCATGAAATATCAGAACATTGCGGCCGCCGCCCTGCTGTCGCTCAGCGCCATGTCGGCCCTGGCGCAGTCGCCCGGCACCGATCCGATGACCGGCGCTCGCCCCGGTCATGAGCCCGGCGTTGGCGAATCGCTGCCGCGGTCGGACAAGGCCAGCAACATCGTGCCCGGCAACACGCGTACCAACGTGGCGCCGACCCTGCCGGCGTCCGGCCTGGGCGAAAATGCCGCCACGTTTGAGTATCTCCGGGTCGCCCGGGCCGCTCTCGTGGCCGGTCGCACCGGGCAGGCGCAACAATCGCTGGAGATGGCGGAGACCCGGGCGCTCGATCGTTGGGTGCTGCAGGACCAGGTCAACACCCCCAGTTCCAGCGTCATCGTCGGCCGCATCCGCGACGCGCGCCACGCTTTGGGCAACCGTGACTCGTCGCAGGCGATCCGACTGATCGATCTTGCGCTGGCCGGCTGACCTCCGAGCCGGTTCGATACGGATCGGATCGGCGATGGACGCGGGCGTTTGTGAACTGCGTGGCTTGGGTTGCCGGGATCGAGCCAGCTTTGCGCTGGGCATGGTTCCGGCAGGCCCGCCCGTGATGGAGTTTGGTAAAATCGCTATCGAACCTGCCACCGATATCTCGGCCCGTCCGTTCCCCAGTGCACCCGGGTTTTGGCGCACGGCGGGCGGATTCTGGCGCGGTCCGGGCTCCAGGGTGGCATGGTTGTTCACGGGGCTGTTGATCGGCAGCGTGGTGCTGCAACTGGTGCTGCAATATCGGCTGAACTATTGGAGCCGTGATTTCTTCGACGCGTTCGGCCGCCGCGACGCCGCAGCCCTGCGCGCCGAAGCGTTCTCCTTTCTGGCACTTGCCGGCATGAGCATCGGCGTGGCGGTGCTGACGGTCTGGGCGCGGATGGCGACGCAACGGAAATGGCGGGCCTGGCTGACCCGGTTGTTGATGGACCGTTGGCTGGCCAACAGGAATTTCCAGCAACTGACCTTCGCCGAGGGCGAGGATCGCAATCCCGCATTCCGCATCGCCGAGGATGTGCGGGTTGCCACCGATGTGCCGGTTGCGCTGGCCGCCGGTCTGCTGACGGCGCTTCTGAGCGCGGTCCTGTTCATCGGCATCCTTTGGAGCGTCGGCGGCGACCTCGATGTCGAAGTGCTGGGTTTCGTCCTGACCGTGCCAAAATATCTGGTCATCACCGTCGGCATCTATTCCGCGATTTTGACCCTGGCGATGACGGTGATCGGCCGACGCATGACGCATGTCATCGCCGGAAAGAACGCGGCCGAGGCGCAGTTCCGCTCTGTCGCATCCCACCTGAGAGAGCTTGGGCGGAGTGACGACCGGGCGAGGCAGCAGGACAAGGTGGATCTCGTCTTCACCGACGTCATTCTCCGGTGGCGGCGTCTGTGCGGGCAGATCATGCGAACCACGGTGATTTCTCAGGGCAATATTTTGGCGGCCCCGATCATCGGCTGGGTTCTGTGCGCCCCGAAATACATGGTCGGCACCATGTCTCTCGGCGAGGTTGCCCAGGCGGTGGCGGCCTTCGTGGTCGTGCAAGCCGCGCTCAACTGGCTGGTCGATAACTATCCCGGCCTGGCGGAATGCCTGTCATCGGTCAATCGCGTCGGTTCGCTGCTCTCTGCCTTGGATGACATCGAGCATGACGAACCCGTTCAGGACAGCGGTCTTCCCGCGAAGGTGCCCCCCGCGGTCGCGAACCAGCAAGCGGCGTAGGGGAAGGGCTGCCCCGATCTTCCCGGTTCAGACCGGCCGCGTGCGACGGCGCAGATCGGCGAAGCGCACCAGGCGCGCCTGCTGCTCATCCCACAGCACATAAGTGGGCGCGCGCAATGCTTGCCACAGGGTCAGAGGCCGAACCGGCGGCACCAGCGGGAGGCAGGCGCGATGGCACTCCTCCAACCGATAGTTCGGCACGCGCGACATCAGGTGGTGGATGTCGTGGAAACCGATATTGCCGCTGAACCACTGCAGGATACGCGGCAGTTTCAGGTGGGAGCAGCCGAAAAACGCCGCATCGGTGGCGGTCCATTCCGACTGGCGCAACCAGACCGCATCCTCGAACCGATGCTGAACCGAGAACAGCCACATGCCGACGATCGCGGCGATCGAAATGGCGGTCAGTTGCACCAGCGCAACCGGTCCGATGCCCAGCAGCAGGATCAGGGTGGTGAACAGCGCGGCGAGGCCGGCATTGGTGGTCAGCACACTCAATCGCTCCTTCCACCAGCCGTTCGGGGTGTCGAACGGGATGCGGTAGAACAGCGTGAAGACCAGGGGTGGCAGCAGGATCTGGGAGATCAGCGGATTGCGCACCAGGCGCCGCCACCAGCGGCTGAAGCCGGGCAGGGCCTGATATTCCGCCACTGTCAGGCAGGTGGAGTAGATGTCGGCGCCGCCGACGCGTTTGTCGAGATTGTTCCAGACCGCATGGTGTTTCGCATGCTGGCGCCGCCAGTTGCTGTAGGGGGTCATGGTGATCAGGCCGCAGAATCGGCCGAGCCAGTCGTTGGCGGCGCGGGAGCGGAAGAAGGCGCCGTGGCCGCAATCATGTTGGATGATGAAGATGCGGACGATCAGGCCCCCGGTGGGAACAGTCAGGGCCAGGCTGAGCCACGGCGAGACGTCCCACAACGCATACATCGCCGCGACGAGGCTGAAAAACGGTACGAAGGTGGTGGCCAGTTGGCCGAGGCTGCGCCGCAGGATCGGCGCCTGATGTTCGGCCAAAATGGCGCGCAGGGATTTGCCGGGGGATGCACCAGGGGGCGAACCAGGGGGCGCACCGGTTGGGCCCGGTTCGGCCGTCGCGGCTCGGATGCCCCGTGGGGGGACCTGTGGGGTAAGGGTGGTCATGGCCGCTTTCGGATAAGATGTGGGTTGGCGCCTTTCCGGCATCCAAAATCAGGACGCACGCTGCCTATCGCTCAGAGTGGTCGCGCCGACACCACAGGCATCGCGGGTAGATGCGCCCGGAGCCTCGTGGATTCAAGCGCTGGTTGGGGATGGTCACGAAAATATCAAGGCATGGATTCGATGGTCCGTCCGATTTTTGCGCCCGTGGTCGTCGGGGTCCAGCCGATGGATATGGCCTGTCCGATCGCCGCCAGCGGTCCGGCGCGGAATGCCGGGAGCGTCTATTTCATCTGGGCGGTGTCGTTGGCCCCGTGGGTTAAGTAGCTGCATAGGTATTAACGCACAAATTGCACGATTACCGTAGGTATTTGCCGAATCTGAGTAATGGAGGATTGGGGCCTGGTCGGGATTGCAATAGAATAAAGGCATATCCATTTTAAGACTACCGGCCATTGGACAGACGCCGATCTGCCGCAAGGTTGGGACGCCTACCAGGAATTGCCTTCAAACCAAACGAAACCTGCATGGTCGCCGGTCGCGGCGTCAGACACGGACAGCAACATGGCGGTATTCCGGCCGGCATGCGCCGAAGCGACCGCCCGTCCGCAACCGGCTGAAACGCTCGGCGACCGGAACCATCCCTGTTGCGGTCGCGCTGTCGTGGTGTCGGTCCCCATCGCGGTGGAACGAGCCCGATCGCCGCCGTCTGAACAGCCCGTCATCCCGACAGAGGCCCGATAACGCAGTGCCTGGAAAAAAAAGGAGAAACGACATGACACGATACGTCCTCGCAGCGACGACCGCATTTGCCCTCATGACGGGGATCGCCGCTGCCCAAACATCGTCCTCGACCAGCACCACCACGCAGTCGACGACCTTGATCCCGGTTCCGCTGTCAGGGTCCTCCTCCGAAACCAATACCCGCACAACGATCGACGGGAATGGTGTCGTGACAGACAAGACCCAGACTTTTTCGCGGGGGACGGTTGTCTATCCCTCGAATGGCGCGACGACCACAAGCCGGACGACCGAAACCACGACGACCCGATAGGCGTAGCCTCGCCGGTGCGGGTGACCGGACCGGCCTGACCGCGCCGATACTTGGATCAATCACCCAAAGGAGCCCATCATGAACGCAACATCACTTTGCCTGGGTATGGCAATGATCGCCGGAACCGCTCTCCTGGCCGGCTGCAACGTGCCGCCCCCGGTGACCCGGACCACCGTTACTGAACAGACGACGACCGTTCCTCAGCCGGTCGTGTCGACGACGACCACGACGACCCAACAGACCCGCTGATTTCGTTCGGCCCGATATCTCGCCGGTCGCACGATAACCGAACGCCGAAGAGTGTCAGGCAGAGCGTCGGCGTGGCGGGCTGTGAATGCGGGTCCAGCCAGGTGCTTTGGCGTGCATGGCACCGGCCCGATCACGGCGAACGGGCGCCCGTGTTGGGCAGATAAAGAAACGGCGTGCCTGGAATACTGTGTTTCATTGGGCGGGCCGAGGGAAACATTTGGTCCGCCCGGACCTGTCAGAAGGTTTTCAAGTCATGCCCGCCATACTCCTCTGGCTCCTCGGGATTCCCATTCCGATCATCATTCTCCTCTTCCTGCTTGGCTTTTTTTGAAACGACCTGACAGGCCGGCCCGTCCGCTGCCCCGTTCCTTCGCAGGCAAGCGATCGCCCTGCGGTATGTTTTGAAGGAGTTCCCAATGCTTGAGTCTATCCCCACGGACGCCAAATTGGTTGGCGATACCATCGCCGCAACGGCGGACGCCGTGCGCGATGCCGGCCAAAAGGCGTCCGTCGTTCTGGCGGATGCCGGCAAGGAAGCCTACGAGACCGGCTCCGCCGCGCATGCCAGTATCGTTCGTCAGGTCACCGCGCAACCGATGGCAGCCATCGCCGCGGCCGGGGCGATCGGTCTGCTGGCCGGGCTGCTGCTCTGGCGTGGCCGCGAGCCGACCCAAAGACGCTGAAGGCCGCCGATATGCGCGGGCGTGAGATCACGCCGCGTGGCACGCAAGAGCTTGCGAATGGCGCGACGAAGCAAAATGCCGGAACGGGTTGTCGCCAGCTTACCACCAGCGGCCGCAATCCCGGATACTTACGGGTGTGGGAGTTTTTACAATGAGCGTTGGCACCATACTGCTGATCATTCTGATCCTGTTTCTGGTCGGTGCGTTGCCGACCTGGCCGCATAGCTCGGGGTGGGGATACTATCCGAGCGGTGGCTTGGGCATCGTGCTGATCATCGTCATCGTTCTGCTGCTGACCGGGCGACTGTAGACCGCTCGGGTGGCGACCGGGGGATGCATCCCCCGGTTGTGACCCGTCGGCGACGGTGCCGTAACACGAATGGCTGCCCCACCTTACCGAGGGATGACATGGCCCGCGCGTTGACGCATTGTGTGGCCATCCTGAGCAGTAAGGAGGAAACCTAATGGGTATGATGGACGGGAAGGTCGCCGTTGTAACAGGCGCCGGTGGCGGAATCGGACGCGCGACCGCCCTGGAACTGGCAGCCAATGGCGCCATGGTCGTGGTGAACGATATCGGCGGGACCGTGACCGGCGAAGGCCGCGATGCCGGCCCGGCGCAGCGCGTGGTTGCCGAGATCACCCAGGCGCATGGCACGGGCCGCGCCGTGGCGAACACCGGCAGCGTCGCGAGCTGGGAAGACGCCCAGAAGATGGTGCAGGACGCCATCGACAATTTCGGCCGCATCGACATGGTCGTGAACAACGCCGGCATCCTGCGCGATCGCATGTTCCACTACATGTCGATCGAAGAGTGGGACGCGGTGATGAAGGTCCATCTTTATGGCGCCTTCTATGTCTCCCGCGCCGCCGTCACGCATTTCCGCAAGCAGGAAAGCGGTGCGTTCGTGCATATCACGTCGACCTCCGGCCTGATCGGCAGCGTGGGGCAGACCAACTACGGCGCCGCCAAGCTGGGCATTGCCGGCCTGTCGCGTTGTATCGCGATGGACATGCAGCGCTACAACATCCGCTCCAACTGCATCGGGCCGCATGCTTTCAGCCGCATGATCGAAACGGTTCCCGGTCAGTCGGAAGAGCAGTTGAAGGCGCGTGCGGCGCGCACCCGTCCCGACCACATCGCCAAGCTGATCTCCTTCCTGGGCACCGACGCGGCGGCCAAGGTTTCGGGGCAGATCTTCGGTGTGCGTGGCAACGAGGTGTATCTGTACAACCAGCCTCGCCCGATCCGCATCATGGCGCGCCCGGACGGCTGGACGTCCGAGAAGCTGGCGGAACAGTGGCTGCCGGCGGTCGAGAAGGCGTTCACGCCGCTGGAGCGGACGCGCGACGTTTATCCGTGGGATCCGGTGTGATCCGGACTTAACGATTTGTCACGACACATGGCCGGGCTTGTCCCGGCCATGGTGTTATGAAGGACCGCTTCTTCCGCCATGGCGTATCGTGTCCACCGGATTGGTCCGGTCAGCCTGGTGCCGCGGCGCTTGTGTCAGGATTGCCGATCCAGTGGCTTTGTGCCTTGTTCTGTCGCCCTCTGAGCAGCGCGAGCCCGCTCGGATCATGATCGAGCAGCGTCAACGCGCTGCTGATCCCGCGGCTGGGCAACAGATCGCCGGCTTCGTATTTCTGGAACGCACGCGGACCGCCGCCGATCAGGTCGCCGGCCTCTGTTTGGCTCAGGCCCAGCTTCCTGCGGATGCGTCGGATCTCCGCCGGCTCCATCAGGGCTTCGACGCGCGCCTTGAGCCGGTTGAGCATACGGTCGGAGACCTGCATGTCCGCTCCGGTATGCGTGCTTTCGCCAGAGGTGTCGCAATACCAGCCGGGCATGTCGAAGGTCACGCTCTCACCCTTGTAGGTAAGCGTCATCGGCCGAACATCACGGCGCATCGGTGCCCCCGTCACCGGACAGACCGGATCAGTCATCGCCCTTCTCCTTGAATGACAGCAGCAGAAATTCGGTCACGACATCGGCCGTGAACTTGACGTAAAGCAGGCCGGCCTCTGACGGGACGTGATACACGTCCTGCCAGGTCCGATGGTCGGCATAGGCGGTCATGGATTTGTAGAAGTGTGACCGCCGCATGGTTTGGAGGGTTGCCACGATCTCCCGCCGCCCAAATCCCAAAGCGGCGGCGCTTTGCAGAGCCGTTCCCGTGACATGAAGCGTATCCATGCTCGCGAAAGCCGCCTTGAAGGCTTCGAGGTCGTAGGTCGGCTTTCGCTTTTCCGCCATGCCGGGTATTTACACCATGATGGTGTATTTTCAAGAGTGAGCGCCAGCTTCGAATACGCTGTATGATAGCCTCGACCGGCACGACGACCGAGCCGCCATGCCGAACGATCCGACAGGAGACCACCAAGATGACAAAAACCCTCCGCGGCGCCGACATCGTCGTGCGCACCCTGGAATTGGCTGGACACACCACGATTTTCACCCTGTCCGGCAATCACATCATGTCGCTGTTCGACGCGGCGATCGACTCGAAGTTGGAGCTTTTCCACGTCCGGCATGAGGCCGCCACCGTCCATATGGCGGATGCGTTCGGCCGCCTGACTGGCAAGCCCGGCATCGCCTGGGTGACCGGCGGACCCGGTCATGCCAACGCCGTGGGCGCACTGTTCACCGCGTTGGGGCAGGAAACCCCGATGGTGCTGCTGTCCGGGCACACCGAAACCGACCAGTTGGGCAAAGGCGGCTTCCAGGAGCTGAAACAGGCCGAGATGGCCGCGCCGGTGTCGAAGGCCTCCTGGATGGCGACCGATACCGCGACCGTCGGCATGGATGTCGCGAAGGCGATCCGCATCGCCACCTCCGGCCGGCCCGGCCCCGTGCATCTGTCGCTGCCGTCGGACGTGTTGGACGCCGTGGTGCCCGAGGATGCGATCCAATGGCCGACCGCCAGCGATTTCTCCGCCGCTCCGGTGGGTCTGAGCGATGCCGCCGCCGATGCGATCCTGTCTCTGATCGCCGGCGCGAAACGTCCGCTGATCATCGGCGCCCCGGTGCTGGCGAACCGTCCCGGACGCGCGCTGATCGGGCGGCTGGAAGCGGCTTTGGGCGTCCCCGCCTGCCTCAGTGAAGGTCCCCGCGGCTTCAACGACGCCACGCTCGGCCGTTACGGCGATATCGCCAAGCAGGCCGACCTGATCGTGCTGTTCGGCAAGGCGCTGGACTTCACTCTGAAATTCGGTGCCGAACCGTTCATCGACGCCGCCTGCCGCTTCGTCGCCATCGACCCGGAAGGCGCCCTGATCGAGCGGGCCGCCCAGTTCAAAGGCCCCAATCTGGCGTTCGGCTGCATCGCCGACACCTACCCGGCCGGGGAGGCACTGATCCGCCGCTCCGCCGGCCGGCCCAAATCCGATCCCGCCTGGTTGGCCGAGGCGCATGCCGCCTTCGCCGCGCGTCCGGACCTGATGGCGACGGTGGTGTCGCAAACCCCGGGCAAGCTGCATCCGGCCGAGGTGTTCCGCATCCTGGCGCCCTATCTGGCGCGCCACGCCGATACCGTCCTGATCTGCGACGGCGGGGAGTTCGCGCAATGGGGCCAGGCGATGCTGACGAACGACCGGCGCATGATCAACGGCGTGGCGGGCTCGATCGGGTCGTCCTTGCCGATGGCCAGCGGCGCCCGCGCGGTCGAGAAATCCGCGCCGATCTTCGCGGTGTTGGGGGACGGCACGTTCGGCTTCCATATGTCGGAAATCGAGACGGCGGTGCGGCTGAACCTGCCCTATGTCGCGGTGGTCGGCACGGATGCGCGCTGGAACGCGGAATACAACCTGCAAGTCCGCGATTACGGCCCGAACCGCACCTATGGCTGCGAGCTGAACCAGACCCGGTACGATCTGGTCGCCTCGGCGCTGGGCGGGCATGGGGAGTTGGTGGAGAACGCGAAGGACCTGCCGGGTGCGATCGAACGCTCGCTGGCCAGTGGCAAGCCGGCGGTGATCAACGTGATGATCGAGAGTATTCCGTCGCCGGTGGTGCGGCGGTAGTGTGCCGATCGTCCATCGTCGAGTACCTCAGGGACGGTGGTGATGAGCCGTCGTCCCGGTCGGCGGGAAGAAGACCGACCCGCGGCCGGCATGCGCGGCCCGCTTGCATCGATGGCGCCTTGTTGCCTCTAGAGCGGTTTCAGCCTGACTGGAAACGGAAAACCGCTCTGGCTCTTTGTTTGATCGCATGATTCACACGCTGTGACGTTCCGCTCAGCGTGATCATGCTCTAAATGGTAGAAATCCTGGCCCGGTCGGAGCCGGGCGCTAGGTCTTGTCCACTGAGGCGCCGGACCGGCGGCGATGCCTGAGAACCTGCGACCGCGATGGTTCTCCCTTCCGTCTCGACCCTACAGAGGGTGTTGCCCACCGCGCACCGACGAGTTATATCGGAGGTCGCATACGCTGGTTTGGCAGCGGTGGTGTATATCGAAGCCATGGATTGGTCGCCTCGCTTCGTGATTGCAACACGCGGCGGCTTAATATCTCCAGCGGAGGGTGTTGGTGGCACACACCGAACAACTTGAGTTCGTAAAACTCGTGCGCGCGGGATTCTCCGATTTCTTCAAGAGCAAGCATGTTCTTGAAATCGGCAGCCTTGATATCAATGGCGGTGTCCGCGGTCTTTTCGCGGACTGCGTCTATACGGGTATCGATGTCGCTCCGGGGCCCGGTGTTGATATTGTTTGCCAGGGACAGGACTACGACGCGCCTGACTCAACGTACGATTCGGTTATCTGCTGTGAGGTCATGGAGCATAATCCTCATTGGCGGGAAACCTTCACCAACATGTTCCGGCTGTGCAAGCCTGGTGGTCTTGTTGTGATGACATGTGCCGCGCCTGGTCGCCCGGAACACGGGACAACCCGCACGACACCGGAAGACTCCCCTCTGACGGTTGGCATTGGATGGGATTATTATCGCAATCTGACCGCACGTGACTTCCTGCATGGTATCGATATTGGCGGGCACGCAACCTTATATAATTTCTTCGTAACTGCCCAGGTTCCCCTGGCTCGGTGAGTTCGCCGGGCCACGCCGCGAGCAGGCGATTTTGATGTAGCGGCGGCGCAATCTCCGATTGACAGAGGGGTAGGTTCCAGATTCGAAGGGGTCGGTGGAACACGCCGCCATTAGCC
>CALQHT020000204.1 GCA_943330455.2 Nitrosovibrio sp. Nv4
AATGACAAATCGCATACGCTCGTCCATGACACCTGTGACTTTCCAAACCATCGGCAGGTCCTCCCTGCCGTAGATCGTGGACTGTCAACCATGTGCCCGGTCTGTTTTGTCAGGTATGTGCCCGGTTCATACCCCCGGCAACCCACGCTCCGACGGTGGGAGCGGATTGCCGGGTCAAGCCCGGCAATGACGATGAGGGGACGCTGTCGATCATAGTTTCCGCCTGTTGCTCTCATCCCGCTGGAGCCCGGATCGATGTCCGGTGAGGGGAAGAACGCAGGAACCGGGCCAGTTTTCTAAAGTGTTGAAATCACGACTGTCATCGGCAAACAGCGACGGCGGATGTTACAACCGATGTGACAGTCCGGGTGACAGTTCCGTCTCCGATGTGACACCGGTGCGTGACGCCTCCGTCTCATCGTTCAGACCGTACCGCGCCAGCTTGCGATACAAAGTCATCCGCGAACATTGCAGCGCCTGCGCGGCGAGGCTCTTGTTGCCGCCGCTCCGCGCCAGAACCTCGATCAGACGCGCCCGTTCGTCGGCGGGTTTGGGCGGCAGCGCTCCCCCGGCGGTAACGCCGGCCGGCAGGTCGCGCAGGCGGATGCGGCCGTTATCGGCGCCGACCATCGCGACCTCCAGCGCATTGCGCAGTTCGCGCACATTGCCGGGCCAGCGATAGGCTTCCAGCGCGTGCATCGCGGCGTCGTCGATGCGGATGACGTCCTGTCCCGACAGGTCTGTCAACTCGTGCAACAGGTGATACGCAATGGGTGCAATGTCCTCCGGCCGGTCGCGCAACGGCGGCATCCGCAGTTGAGCCACCGCGAGCCGGTAGAACAGATCCTCCCGGAACCGGCCGGCGTCCTTTTCGATGGTCAGGTCGCGGTTGGTGGCGGCGACGATGCGCACGTCGAAGCGGGTGGGGGTGCGCGCGCCCAGGCGATAGGCCTCCCGGGTTTCGATGGCGCGCAGCACCTTGGCCTGCCCGGTCAGGCTGAGTTCGCCGATTTCGTCCAGGAACAGGGTGCCGCCATCGGCGAGTTTCAGCTTGCCGGGATAGGCGGCATGGGCGCCGGAGAAGGCCCCACGCTCATAGCCGAACAACTCCCCTTCCAGCAGCGCTTCGGGGATCGCGGCGCAGTTCAGGGCGACCAGCGGGCCTTTGTTGCGACGGCTGAGCCTGTGCAGCAGGACCGCGGCGCAGTCCTTGCCGGTCCCGGTTTCCCCCGTGATCAGGACGGTGGCGCTACTGGATGCCAGGCGACGGATGAAGCCGCGCAGGTCGCGCATGGTTGCGCTGTTGCCAGCCAGGCCGCCGTGATCGTCCGCGGGGTCAGCCCGTTTGCCGCCCAGTTCGGCTGGCGTATCGTTGATGAGGTAGCGGTGCAGCAGGGCGGCGCGTTCGGCGGGGTCGGTCTCGTTGCAGATGAAATCGTCGGCACCGGCGCGAAACACCTCGACCACGGCGGCGGGTGACAGCGCGGGGCCCGAGGCGACGATCCGGGCAGCGGGGAAAGCGGCACGCACCTGGCGCATCGTCTGTTCGGATGGATCGGCCGGACGAATGACGACCAGTCGCACCCGGTCCTGCCCGGGCATGGCAATTGTGGGGAGAGCCTGCATCGCGCGCATGGTAAGGCCGAGCGCATGGGCGGAGAGGGCCCATGATTGAGAGCGATTTTCGTTCGGATCGATCAGGATGAACCTGGGCCAGCCAAGTGTCATACCACCCTCCCATTGCCGCTTTTTATTGGCTTTCGCCGCACCGCCGGTCAGACACGCCGTCAGCCGAGATGTCGGTGCCGGGCGGGTTCGGTTTTCACAGCGCCCGGTCGGCCATCCGCCGCCGCTGGAGCGAACCGGATATCCGAGCACCCCAGCACACCGTCTCGCACGTCTTGTTCCACTTGTAAAACTGAATAGCATGCACGCGGATTACAGAGGCGTGATGAATATCACAAGCTCGACCGCAAATATGTCAGCGTCTTTCAACGACACAAATCATGATGACGAAAGTATAACCCCAAAATAACAACGGCCCCGCTGAATGCCGAAGCCGGTCGGCCTCGCTGCGCGAATCCGCCGGCCCAACCACCGATTCTCAACGCCCACGAGACCTTACGCCCGTTCGGCGGCCCTGACTTTCGCGCCAACACCGCGTGACCACCGCGATATTCGGTGGCACGAACACCAACCCCAAGCAATCTTCGAAATGATTCGATACACCAGCCGCCACCGCTCGGCCGGCCGGTCTCAGTCCAAGCCGGTCAGCGCCGCCGCCCCATGGATCGCCTCCGCCTTCCCCCGGCTGAGAAACCCGTCCTTCACGTCGTCGATCACCTTTGCGGGGTCCCGCCGAACGGGATCGCCGTAGCCACCGGCGCCGGCGAGACGGAAACTGACGACATCGCCACGCCGCAGCTTGCGGACCTCCTTGGACCCCAGGTCGGACTCCTCGCCGTCGCGGATCAGCACGGTGCGTCCGCGGGCGCCCGGAAGACCGCCGAACAACCCATAGGGCGAGTTCAGGTGGCGATCCCCCAGCAACGTGACGGTCACGTCGTCGGCCAGCATCTCCACATCCTTGCGGATGCCGGAACCGCCCCGATGTTCGCCGCCGCCCGACGAGTCCTGGATCAGTTCCAACCGATGGATGCGGACCGGGTTGTTGGTTTCATGCACCTCGACCGGGACATTGGCGCAGTTGAAAACCGGGCACATCGCCTCGACCCCGTCCTTGTAGGAACGTCCGCCGAAGCCGCCCAGGACCAGGTCGTACATGATCCAGGACTTGCCGGTGGCGCGGTCGAAGCCGCCGAATTTCGGGTTGGCCCAATGGGTAAAGGCGCCCATCGCGCGTTCGGGGATCGCCTGCGCCATCGCGCCGTTGATCGCATCGAAGATCCGCACCTGCACCGAGGCGCGTCCGCCGCCAGGCGCCGGATAGCGGGCGTTGAAGAAACTGCCCTCCCGCGCGACCGTCTTGATCGCTCGTTCGGCGCCCGCGTTGTTCGGCACGTCGATGCCAGCGAAAATCCGCATCGCGAAGCTGGCATAGGCGCGGGTGTAGTTGATGTAGCAGTTGATCCCGGCCGGGACCTCATCGCCGCTGCGAGAAAAATCGACCGTGGCCTCGCCATCCTTCAGGGTGACGTCGACGGCGACCCGGATCGGCTCGGTGCCCGGACCGTAATCGTCCAACTGGTCCTCATAGCTATAGGTGCCCTCGGGCAGGCGGCGGATCAGTTCGCGGGCGCGGGCTTCCGAGCGTTCCAGGATTTCCTCGATCGCCTGGGTGACCTGGTTGTCGCCATAAGCGGCGTAGAGCCGGCGCAGACGCTGGGCGCCGACGAAATTGGCATTGCGCTGGGCCAGCAGGTCGCCGCGCATCTTCTCCGGCAGCCGCACATTGCCCAGGATGACGCGCATCAGGTCGGGATCGAAGACGTCGTTGCGGATCAGCTTCACCGGCAGGATGCGGATGCCCTCCATGAAGGCCGAGGTCACGCCCTGCACCCCTTCCGACCCCGGCGACACGCCACCGACATCGGCGTGATGCGCGGTATTGACGACGAATCCCAGCAGACGCCCCTTCTCGAAGCCCCCCTGGTCGAAAACCGGAGAGACCAGGAACATGTCCGGGAAATGCCCGCCGCCGAGGAACGCGTCGTTGGTGGCGATCGCATCGCCCGGCTCCCAGCTTTCCAGCGGGATGAATCGCATCACGTTCTGCAGCACATAGGGCATCGACCCGAGATGACCCGGGGTGAAATTGCCCTGCGCGATCAGCCGGCCCTGGCGGTCGAACAGGCCGGTAGAGAAATCCTCGCCTTCCCGCACCGCTTCGGAAAACGCGGTGCGTTTCAGCGCCCCGCCCATTTCGTCGACGACCGAGATCAGGCTGCTCCAGATCACGGTCAGGGTCACCGGGTCGACCCGCTGTGTCACGCTGCTCATCGCGTTGTCTCCGCCAGAGATTCGGACTGACCGGGAAGCAGGTCGATCACCAGATTGCCGGCCGCCGAGAGCGACACCGTGTCGCCGGGCAGCACGACGGTGGTGCATTCGCGTTCCTCGACCAGGACCGGGCCGACGAAGCGGTGTTCGCTGGTCAGGGCGTAGCGGTCCAGGATGCGGCAGGGGACCAGGCCACCCGCTTCCGGCATGTAGACCGGACGCTCCCCCACCACCGGATCGCGCCCGGTGGCGGTGCTGTCCAGGCGCAGGTCCCGCCCGCGCCGGTCACCGGCGACGGTCGCGACGACATACCAATCCGTCGCCTCCACGGGTGCATCGGGATCGCTGTAGCCGAATTCGCGCTGGTAGGTGGCGGTGAAGGCTTGCAGGACCTGCTCGGCATAGGCCGCGTCGGTAGAGCCGTCGGGCAGCAGGACGCGGAGTTCATGCCCCTGCCCGACATAGCGCATCGAGGCACTGCGTTGCAGGCGGACGGCGCCCGAGGACCCCAGATGGCTGGCGGCTTCCCGCACCCTCGCTTCCAGGTCCGCGAAAATCGTCGCGATCGGGCCGGCCGCGGCGGCATCCATCCGCACGAAGCGGGTCAGGCCGACATCGAAGGTCCGCTCCGCCACCAGCAACCCCAAGGCAGAGCCCACGCCGGCCCCCCGCGGCACGATCACGCGCGGGATTTCAAGCGCGCGGGCCAGGCGGCAGGCGTGCAACGGACCGGCGCCCCCGAACGCCACCAGCGCGTAACGCCGAGGATCGCGACCGCGCTCGATGGAGACGATCCGCATCGCCCGCTCCATATTGGCGTTGGCGACCGAATGGATGCCCCAGGCTGCCTGCAACCGGTCCAACCCCAGGGGTTGGCCGATCTGGGTCTCGATCCCGGCAGCCGCGCCAGCCGCGTCCAACTGCATCGCACCGCCATTGAAGTAGGCGGGATTGAGGTAGCCGAGGGTGAGATTGGCGTCGGTTATGGTCGGCTCGGTGCCGCCATGGCCATAGCAGATCGGCCCCGGTTCGGCCCCCGCGCTGTCCGGGCCGACCTGGATCAGCCCCATCCGGGTGCGCGCGATGCTGCCACCGCCGGCGCCGATTTCGAGCAGTTCGACCGCCATGATGTTCAACGGCAGGCCGCTGCCTTTGCGGTAGTTGACGGCATCGACCTCGAAGGTCGGAGTCACGGCCGGGCTGCCATCGTCGATCGCGCCCAGCTTGGCCGTGGTGCCGCCCATGTCAAAGGTCATGACGTGGTCGTAGCCTTCCTCGCGCCCGACCTCGGCACAGAACATCACCCCGGCGGCGGGGCCGGATTCGATGATCCGCACCGGATAGGCCCGCACCAGATCGGGCGAGGCCAGCCCGCCGTTCGACTGCATGATCGACAGGTCGGACCCAATCCCCAGGTCCCGCAGGGATGTGGTCAGGGCATCGACATAGGTGCCGACCAGGGGCGCCACATAGGCATTGGCGACGGTCGTGTTGGTGCGCTCATATTCGCGGAATTTGGGCGAGATGACCGACGACAGCGAGACCGGCAGGTCGGGCGCCGCCTCGGCCAGCAGCGCGGCCATCAGGCGTTCATGCACCGGGTCAGCATAGGCGTGCAGGAAGACGACGGCCACCGCGTCGTAGCCACCGTCGGCGACGGATCGTGCCACCTGGCGGGCAGCGGCTTCGTCCAGAGCTCGGACGACGGACCCATCCGCGGCGAGGCGCTCATCGACCTCGAACACATCGCGCCGAGGCACCAGCGGGCGCGGCTTATCGAGATGCAGGTTGTTGGTGTCGTAGCGCTTCTGGCGTCCGATCAGCAGCACGTCGCGGAAACCCGCGGTGGTGATCAGCGCGACGCGGGCGCCCTTGCGCTCCAGGATCGCGTTGGTGGCGATCGTGGTGGCGTGCAGCAGTTCTTCGACACTGGCGGGGTCATAAGCGGGATCGTGCCGATTATCGCCGAACCGTTGGCGCAGGCTGGCCACCACGGCCTGGGCAGGGGCGCGCGGGGTGGTCGGCACTTTCCATATCGTGACCGAACCATCGGCGGTCTGCAGCGCAAAATCGGTGAACGTGCCACCGATATCGAATGAAATCCGGGTCATTGCGGCTACCGTCCAGAGAGGTCACCCAGGACGTTGGCCACGCTGGAGCGGCGGGTCAAGGGCGTGTCCCGCGCGGCTATCCGAATGACGTTCGCATGTCTCATCCCAACCGTCCGAACCATTGACCGATGGCAGCGCCTCACCGCAACTGCCGGCGGCAAGGCGCAGTCCCCGTCATGGTTGGCGCCGGCCGTTCAGCGTTTCGGCAGCACCCAGGGTTCCCCGAACATCGCATCCCCCGACGGCGGATCGAACCAACCAAGTCCCCGGTTGGGATAGATCGTCATCTCGCCGGCCTTCGCCTGCCCGTCGAACCCGTAAAGATCGACCCGCGCGAAATCGAGGTCACGGGACAACGCCTCGGCCACGGCGGTCATTTGCGGCAGCAAGGCTGGGCGTTCGGGGCGCTGGTCCGCGTTGGGGCCCATGTGCCTCATATCGATCCAGGTCCAATCCGGGTGGAAGAAGTCGAAGCGAGGGTCTTCGAACCGTGCCTGGGTAACCTGGACGAAATGCACGCGCCCGTCATAGCAGAAGAATTTGTAATCGTTCGGAATGCGCCCCTGATCGGGTGCAAACCAAAGTTGTGCGATCAAGTCCTTGCCTCACCGTCATTGCCGGGCTTGACCCGGCAACCCGCGCTTCCGCGGCAGGGGGTGGGTTGCCGGGTCAAGCCCGGCAATGACGGTGAGCCGAGTCTATCGGTTCATGGTTAGAGCGGTCGATGTTACTCCGCACAATGTCGAATCGCACCCCCCCCTGATCCAGCATCAACCGCTCAATCAGGCAGGTGCGCCGAGCAGCGTCGTAGCCCCACTCGCTGCGGCCGCGGTATTGGGACCAGGTGGCGAGTTTGGCACCGATCGCGGCGATATCGGGCGGTTCGGGACCGCGATGGATATGGGTCAATCCGCTCAGATGGTTGGGTTTGGCGATAAACGCGGTTGGCAGGTCCAACACGGCCAGTTCCGCCGCATTGGATGCGGTGCCGATCAGATCGACCAGCAGGTCCGGGTTGCCGGTGCGCTCCAACGCATGCTCCCGTGCTTCCAACTTGCCGGCCAGTCGGGTGAGGATCGGTCGGCGATCGAACACCAGACGATGCAGCAGCTTGTCGTTGTAGCCCTGGGGCGCAAACAGCGGCGGCAGGCGGCGGTGGCGCATGATGTGTCGGGCAACCAGCAAAGGTCCGATCGCGGCGGGAGAAAACCATAGACGGCGTAGCAAGGAAGACAACGACCTGGAGCCTCCGAGGCCAAAAGGGACATCGCATTGTGGCGGATCGCGCCACATGCGGCCAGATCGGATCGAAACATAGCCGCCGGATCACGACGTTCCCGCAAACCGCTTCGCACCCACGCCCAGGCCGTGCGGCTTCCATAGCGCCCCACGCCATTGCGCGAGCCGGCATGGCGGACGCGCAGCCCCTGCGAGCCTATCGATCCGCATTCCCCAGAGCGCCACGTGCAGGCAGCACCCATGGGGCACCAAGGTCGTCCTGGAAGGAGGCGGGCGAGAACTGAACCGTTCCCCGGTCGGAGTAGACCGTCATCTCCCCGACCTTGATCTGCCCGCCGAACATGTAGAGATCCACCCGCACAAAATCGAGGCCGCGGGACAAGACTTCGGCCAGGGCCATCATGGCGGCCCATCGCTCCGGGCGCGGCGGCGGTCGGCCGGCGTTGGGAGTTTTCCCATGTCTGGCATCGATCCAGGTCCAGTCCGGCAGGAGATAATCCACGCTCTTTTCCGCAAACCGGCTTGACGTAACGAGCACAAAATGGACCCGGCCATCGTAACAGTAGAGCTTGTAGTCCTCGGGGACCTGACCGTCCTGCAACATCAGGTGCTCGACGATGCAGGTATGGCGCACATGGGAATATGCCCACTCGCTCCACCCCATATGCCGTGACCAGCGGCTGGCCTTGGCCGCGATCGCGGCGATGTCGGGCCGCTCGGGGCCACGATGGATATGAAAAAAGCCGCTGAGGTGATTGGCCTTTACGATGAAATCCCGCGGCAGATCGAGCGCCGCCAGTTCCCGCTCGTTGCAGGCCGTCCCGACCATATCGATCAGCAGGCGGGGATCGCCCGTTCGCTCCAGCACATAGTCGCGCACTTCCAGCTTGCCGATGATCCGAGGCAACACCGGCCGACGGTCGAAGACCATCCGATACAGGACTTTGTCGTTGATGTTCCGCGGCGACCACAGGGGCGGCACGCGCCGGGTCAGATAGATATGCCGAAGGACCAGGAAGGTCCCGACAACCGGCGGCAGGAACCAGAGACGGCGCAGCAACGCAAACATCGAAAGCCTTTCGCGATTCCGGGCCATCGCGGGGATGCAGCCATCCCTCCAGAGCGAGCATCGCCCCAGGCTACCCCAAACCGCGACCCGGCCCTGTGCCTGGAAACCGGAAACAAGCCTCAAAACCGACCGGACATCAAGTGACAGGCCGAGTTGGCGTCTGAAGGAACCGCATCCCAGGTGCGTCAGGATATTTGCGCCAGGATTTTCGTGCGGCCTCCCCCCGAGGTGCCATAAATTCCCGTCCCGCGGCGTGTCCCGGGCCGGTGCTCGTCTGGACGCGATCGACCCAGGCCGGCGGGCTTTCCGTCCGGGACCATGATCCGCGATCCGGTGAGGTTCCGCTCCGCCCGATCATGCTTTAACCTGTCATCGTCCATGACCCCCAGGAAGCCACAGTGACAGACCTCCAACCCGTCCGCGGCACACGTGACCTGATCGGCGACGACCAGCGCCGATACCGCCACGTCGCGGACACCGCGCTCCGCGTCGCCGCCACCTATGGCTACGACGAATGGACCACGCCGATTTTCGAGGACACCTCCGTCTTCTCTCGCACCCTGGGCGAGACGTCCGACGTGGTGATGAAGGAGATGTACAGCTTTCAGGACCGCGGCGGCGACTCCATCACCTTGCGGCCCGAAGGCACCGCCGGCGTCTGCCGCGCTTTGGTCAGCAATGGGCTGACCCAGTCGCTGCCGCAGAAAGTGTTCTACGCCGGCCCGATGTTCCGCTACGAGCGACCGCAGAAAGGCCGCTACCGCCAGTTCCACCAGATCGGGCTGGAGCTGATCGGCCCGTCCGAACCCCTCGCGGATGCCGAGGTCATCGCCTGTGGCTGGGAAATCCTCAAGGCGCTCGGCGTTGCCAACGACACCGTGCTGGAACTGAACACCTTGGGCGATCGCGACAGCCGCAACGCCTATCGCGACGCCCTGGTCGCCTATTTCACTGCGCACAAATCATCCCTGTCGCCGGACAGCCTGCACCGGCTGGAGCGCAACCCGATGCGCATCCTGGACAGCAAGGATGAAGGCGATCGCCGCATCGTCTCCGACGCGCCCACCATCGCCGCCTATCTGACGGAGTCCGCCGCCGCCTTCTATGCCAGTGTGCAGCGCTTCCTGACCCAGTTCGGCGTGCCGTTCCGGGAAAACCCGCGCATCGTTCGTGGGCTCGACTACTACTCCCACACCGCGTTCGAGTTTGTCACCACCCAGTTGGGCGCCCAAGGCACCGTGATGGCGGGAGGCCGCTACGATGGGCTGGTGGCCGAAATGGGCGGTCCGGCGACGCCCGCCGTGGGATGGGCCGCCGGGATCGAACGCCTGTCGATGCTGCTGGACGCGGCACCGTCCTCCCCCGCCCCGGTCGCCGTGGTGCCGATCGGCGATGCCGCCGAATCCGCCGCGCTGGCCGTCCTGCAATCCTTGCGTGCAGCCGGGGTGCGAGCCGAAATGGCCTATCGCGGCAATCTGCGCCGGCGGATGGAGCGGGCCAACCGGATCGGCGCGCGGGCCGCGGTGATCATGGGAGAGGACGACATCGCCAACGGTGTCGCCCAGGTCAAAAACCTGCAAACCGGCACGCAAGAGGCGGTGGCATTGGCGAGAGTCGCTGAATTCCTGTCATGAACCTGGCGCTGAAACTCGACCGGATCGCCGCCCGCGCTGACGAATTGCGGGCCATGCTGTCGGAAGGCATTTCCGGCGATGCCTATGTGAAGGCATCGCGGGAATTGTCGGATATCGAGCCGGTGGTGGCCCGTATCGGCGATCTGCGTGCCGCCGAACGCGCCCAGATGGACGCCGAAGCGATGCTCGCCGACCCGGAAATGAAGGAACTGGCCGAAGCCGAACTCTACGAACTGAAAGACCAGATCCCGGCGCTGGAACACGAAATCCGCCTGGCGCTGCTGCCGAAGGACGAGGCCGACGATCGCTCCGCCATCCTGGAAATCCGCCCCGCCGCTGGCGGTGACGAGGCCGCGCTGTTCGCGGCCGAATTGTTCGCGATGTATCAGAAATACGCCGATCTGCGCGGCTGGCGCTTCGAAATCCTGGAATATGGCGATACCGGCCTGGGTGGGTTGAAAGAAGGCATCGCGGAAATCACCGGCCGCAGCGTGTTCGCTCGCCTGAAATACGAATCCGGCGTGCATCGCGTGCAGCGCGTGCCGGCGACCGAGAGCCAGGGCCGGATTCACACCTCGACGGTCACGGTGGCGGTGCTGCCGGAAGCCGAGGAGGTGGACGTGCAAATCGATGAAGGCGATCTGCGCATCGACGTCTACCGGGCATCCGGCGCCGGCGGGCAGCATGTGAACAAGACCGAGAGCGCGGTGCGGATCACCCATATCCCGACCGGCATCGTGGTGGCGATGCAGGAAGAAAAGAGCCAGCACAAGAACCGCGCCAAGGCGATGAAGATCCTGCGCGCCCGCATGTATGAGCAGCAGCGGGCGTCACTGCACGCAACAAGGGCGGCCGATCGCAAGTCTCAGGTCGGCACCGGGGACCGCAGCGAGCGCATTCGCACCTATAATTTCCCGCAAGGCCGGGTGTCCGACCATCGGATCAATCTGACCCTTTACAAGATCGACCGGGTCATGATCGGCGAACTGGAAGAGTTCATCGACGCCCTGACCGCCGAGGACCAGGCCGCGCGTCTGGCCGCCGAAGGGTGACGGGACGGACCGAGGACGTTTTCGCCTGGCCAGAGCATCGCCGCGATGGAGAAAGTTCTCCCCCTCCCCTTGCGG
>CALQHT020000205.1 GCA_943330455.2 Nitrosovibrio sp. Nv4
CCTGGACCCGCCAAAGGCACGGCCTTTGGAATGCGATTCTTTTGTTGCCTTGAGGGATGGGGCCCTACTCGGTCGGTGAGAGGTCCGTGTAGGGCCCCATCCCTCAAGGCAACCATGATCCGGTTCCAAGGGCCGTCGCCCTTGGCGGGTCCAGGGCAGAGCCCTGGTGGGGTCCGGGGCGAAGCCCCGCCCTCTCCCGCTAATGGACTCCAACCTAGCCGTAGAAGCCCTAGGCGCGCTCGCCCACGAACACCGCCTGGCGATCTACCGCATGTTGGTCGAGCACGGCCCCACCGGCCTGCCTGCCGGCACGATCGCCGAACGCCTGACCATGCCGCCATCCTCGCTGACCTTCCATTTGCAGCACTTGCAGCGTGCTGGCCTGATCGGCCAGCGCCGGGTTGGGCGTCAGTTGATCTATGCCGCCGATTTTGCCCGGATGAACGCCCTGGTCGGGTTTCTGACCGAGAACTGCTGCGCGCGCGATGGTTGTTCGCTCGCCGACCGACAGGACTCCGCGACGTGACGCATCGCCCGCGCGCGGTCGTGACCTCGGTCGTCGGGATCGGGCAGATCCTGGCCTGGGGGTCTTCCTATTATCTGCCGGCCGTGCTGGCGAAGCCGATCGCCGAGGAGACCGGTTGGCCGATCGCCTGGGTCGTCGGCGCCTTGTCCATCGGCCTGCTGGTGTCGGGTCTGGTATCGCCGCGGGTCGGGCATCTGGTGGAGCGGCATGGCGGTCGGCCGGTGCTGGCGATCAGCGCGATTCTGCTGGCTCTGGGCCTGGCGATGCAGGGTCTGGCGCCGAACCTGCCCGTGTTCGTGGCGGCGTGGTTGGTGATCGGGGTTGGGATGGGCGCCGGGTTGTACGATCCGGCGTTCTCGGCCTTGACGCGGCTGTATGGCGACCAGGCGCGATCGGCGATCACCCAGGTCACGCTGTGGGGCGGCTTTGCCAGCACGGTCTGTTGGCCGTTGAGCGCGTTCCTGGTGGATGTGTATGGCTGGCGGGCAACCAGTCTGATCTATGTCGCGATCCACTTGCTGATTGTTCTGCCATTGTACTGGTTCGGCGTGCCGCGGGAGGACACATATAGCCCGCCGGCGTCCGTCAGTGTGTCCAAAGAGCCGGTGTCACGCTCGGTGCGGCGGGAGAACCGGCTGATGTTCCTGACCCTGGCGGGTTGTTTCACCCTGTCATCGGTGGTCATGACGGTGATCGCGGTGCACCTGATCGCGGTCTTGCAGATCCGGGGCATTCCGCTGGCGACAGCGGTGGGGCTGGGGATGCTGATCGGGCCCGCTCAGGTGGGGTCCCGCATTCTGGAGGCGGCATTCGGGCGCAAATTCCACCCGATCTGGAGCCTGCTGGTCTCGTCCGTGGCGGTGGCGATCGGGTTGGCAACCTTGCTGGGCGATCCGGCGCTGATTGCCCTTGGCGTGCTGCTGTATGGGGGAGGCAACGGGCTGCGCTCGATCGCGCGTGGCACGGTGCCGCTGGCGATGTTCGGGCGAGAGGGCTACGCCGTGCTGATGGGCTGGATCGCGCTGCCGGTGTTGGTGTCGCAAGCGATCTCGCCGTCGGTGGGCGATCTGATGATCCAGCATCTGGGGGTCGATCTGATGATCGCGGTGCTGGCGGGCGTGTCCGTGGTGAATATCGGGGCAACTTTGGTATTGGTGCCGGCGGCGATGCGGCGGGGGTAGGGCGCGGTCACGACTCCCCTCGCGTTTCTATCCGGCAAACCGTGCTGCGTCCTGATCGGCCGATCACACCGGTGACGGGACATCGGGTCCTGAAAACCGGGTCACGTTCATGGTTGTAATGCGCTGTCTGGTCTTCCAGAGGTCATACTGCAACTGCATACGCAGCCAATGGATGGCTGTGGTCCAGCCCGCCTTTTCCAGTCTGATCGCCATTTCCGGCGACACACCGCTATGACCGTTCAGCAGATCGGACAGCGCCTTGCGCGTGACGCCGAGGCCCTTCGCCGCGTCTGTGACCGACAGGCCGAGCGGCTTGAGGCAATCTTCCCGAATCATCTCGCCGGGATGAGGTGGGTTAAACATCTCCATTGATCCCTCCTTCCTAGTGGTAATCGACCAAGTCAACGCTGACGACATCCGCGCCGTCGGACTCAAATACCAAGCGCCAGTTACCTGACACCCAAACCGCCCATTCGTTCTTGCGGTCGCCTTTAAGCTGGTGCAGTCGGTGGCTTGGAACATTCATGTTTTCGGGGCCTTCCGCTGTGTTCAGCGCGGCGAGTAGCCGACCCAGCTTGGCGGCATGCTGGGCGTTGATGCCTTTCGTTGTGCCCGTCGCGAAGAACTGGACGAGCCCTTATGGCGGAAACTCTTTATCATCCAGATGATAAGTGTAAGGTTACAGGTTACGAGTGTCAATCATGCTTTATGGCTGATGATGCCATTCCGCCGGCGGGCTCTCGTTCCCACCGGGACCGAAAATATTACAAAAACTGGCCATTCGTTGGTCCTGGTCCTATCAGGACGGTGTTCAACGATAAAGGAATTGGCTCTTATGGCGTTACCTGTTGGGCCCTGGCTTTCGTCCTCGGTCCGATGGTGTTCGTCGGCGGCATGTCCGCAACGTCGCTTCTTCGTGCCCTTCGTGTCTTCGTGGTGAAAAACTGCGGAGGTAACCAGGGACTCCCTACTGTCCGGGAGAGCGCCATTAGGTAGGGCCACGACGAACCGCGGCTCCGCGATTCTCCACCACGAAGACACGAAGATCACGAAGAAGGGGATGGCGGACCAGCGCCGCCAGCGGATATGGTCTCCATGCAAACGGAAGCCTTCCGCGCCCAACAAATAACGCGATAAGAGCCAAGGAATTTGATGGCGTCTAGATGCATGCGGACCGCACCGATCTTCTCGTCAGTTGGAACCCGGGGCTGACACCACGATAGTCGGCCGCCGTTGGTCCACCCCACTCGGTAACAGCAACACCACGACCTGGCAGATCGCCAGCATCGCGGCCGATCCCCACAGGCAGGCCGCCAGTCCGCCGAACTCGGCCAGCAGACCAGAGAGCACGATCCCCATCAGGCGTCCGGCGGCGTTGGCGGCATAGTAGAAGCCGACATCCTCCGCCGCCTTCTTCGATCCGGCATAGGCCAGGATCAGATAGGAATGCAGAGACGAGATCACCGCGAAGACGAAGCCGAACACGGCCAGACCCGCCACCACGATCAGGTCGGGCCGGACCGGAGCCGCCACCACGGCAATTGCCAGGACCGCCGGGATCGCGGTCAGCACCATGCCCCAGATGCGCGCTTCAGGCACCTCCCGCGACAGCCCGTCCGGGCTACGCCGGATCACCGACGGAGCGAAGGCCTGCACCGCACCGTATCCAATGGTCCACGCCGCAAGGAACCCCGACACCTGGGTGAACGACCACCCGTTGCCATACAGAAACACCGGCAGCCCGACGACGAACCACACATCGCGGGAGCCGAACAGGAAGACCCGCGCGCCCGCCATCAGGTTCACCGCCGAGGACTTGGCGAACAACTCCGCGAAGGACTTCGACGCCTTCGCCTTGCCCAGTTGGTGCGGCAGGCTCAACAGGCCGGAAATCAAGACCACGCCCAACAGCCCCGCCATCAGCCACAAAGCGCCCTGGAAACCGGCGGCTTGCAGCAACAGCCCGCCCAGGAAGAACCCAACGCCCTTCATGGCGTTCTTGGAGCCGGTGAACCAGGCGACCCAGCGGAACAACTGGCCCGACCCGCCCTCCGACGTCGCCTTGATCGCGGATTTGGAGGCGGTCTTGGTCAGGTCTTTCGCAACCCCGGATACGCCCTGCGCCGCAACGACCCAGGCGACCGAGGCGGCGGCGCTCCATGCCGGGTCCAGCGCCGACAGCATCAGCAGCCCGCCGATCTGCAACGCCAATCCGGTCGCCAGCATGCGCGGAATACCGAATCGTGTTGCCAGCCAGCCGCCGCCCAGATTCGCAAAGATCCCCGCTGCCTCATACAGCAGGAACAGCGACGCCAGTGTGAACGGCGTGTAGCCAAGGCTGTAGAAATGCAGCAGCACCAGCATGCGCAGCGCGCCGTCCGTCAGCGTGAAACCCCAGTAGCTGGCGGTGACGATCAGATAATGGCGGATGGAGGCCATCAGAGGCTCCTTTCCATGACAATATTGCCGAGATCGACCATGCGGCACGAATACCCAACCTCATTGTCATACCAGGCGTAGATCTTTGCCAAGGTCCCATCGGTCACCAAGGTGCTGGCGGCATCGACGATGGCGCTTCTTGTGTCGTTGCAGTAATCGGCGGACACCAGGGGGCGTTCCTCATAGCCCAAGATGCCGGCCAGGCTCCCGGTCGCCGCCGCTCGGAATAGATCGTTGAGTTCCCCGGCGCTCGTTTCGCGATTGAGTTCGAACACGCAGTCGGTCAGGGACGCGTTCAGCACCGGCACCCGCACGGCATGGCCGTTCAGCTTGCCTTGCAGGTCCGGATAGATCAGCGCGATGGCGGTGGCGCTGCCCGTCGTGGTCGGTTGCATCGACAGCAGGGCGGACCGGGCTCGCCGCAGGTCGCGATGCGGGGCATCGACGACGACATTGGTGTTGGTCGGATCGTGGATCGTGGTGATCTGGCCATGGCGGATGCCGATCGCCTCATGCACCACCTTCACCACGGGGGCGAGGCAGTTGGTCGTGCAGGATGCCGCGGTCAGCAGCCGATGACGTGCCGGGTCATACAGATGGTCGTTGACGCCGACGACGATGTTCAGTGCGGCCGGATCCTTGACCGGGGCGGCGACGATGACGGTGTGCACGCCGCGCTCGAAATAGCCCCGCAGCACGGCCGGAGTCAGGAACTTCCCGGTGCATTCCAGCACGATCTCGCAGCCGAGGTCACCCCACGGCACATTCCCTGGTTCGGCCTCGGTCGAAAATCCCAGGCGCCGATCGTCGATGCGGATGGTGTTGTCGCCGTCCACCCCGATCGCGGTCCGCCAGCGTCCGTGCACGCTGTCGAATTCCAGCAGATGCGCGGTGGCGGCGATCCCGCCTTTCAGCTCGTTCAGATGCACGACCTCCAGGCGGTTGCCGGCGCGCGGGTCCTCCGCCGGACGGTGCATGCCGCCGAACGCCGCTCGGAGCGCGAGACGGCCGATCCGGCCCATACCATTGATGCCGACTCGCATGGCTCAGGCGCCCCGGGGTGTGGTCATCGCCGGCCCTCCCCGGGCCGAGGTGATTTCCGGCCCTCCCCGGGCCGAGGCCAGGACCGGCCCGCCGGCCATTTCCCCAAGACGCGCGCGCATCGCGATACGGTCGAGCGCGGCGAATGGCAGGTTGACGAAGATGTCCAGGCGCCGGCGTAGGCTGGCGTAGAGTTCGTTCAGCAGCGCGGATTGTTCGGCCGCGGTGCCGTTGTACTTGTAAGGATCGGGCAACGGCCAGGCCGCCGTGATCGCGGTGTCGCCGAAATCCGGGCAGACCTGCCCGTCCAGCACGTCGCACAGAGCGATCACGAAATCCATCCGCGGCGCGTCCGGCCGGGTGAACACATCCCACGACTTGCTGCGCAACCGAGAAACGTCGTGCCCGAAGGCACGCAATTTCTCGATCACCGCCGGCATGGGTTCCTCCGCCGGGTTGGAGCCAGCCGAGAAGACCCGGAATCGGTCGCCGCCGATATCCATCAGGATCGCCTCCGCCATGATGGAGCGGGCGGTGTTGCGGGTGCAAAGAAACAGCACGTTGAACGCGGGGGTCATGGCGGATTTGTCCCTTGGGATTGGGGGGAGCAGAGAAGCGATGTCGCCGCACAGATCGGGCCGGCCGGCACAGCAGGCCTCGGTCAGAAAAACCAGCAATTCCCGCAGGGTGGCGACGCGGATCGCATAAATGACCTGCCGCCCCTGCCGGGTGGATTGCACCAGGCCGGACCGTTCCAGTGCGGTGAGATGGAACGACGCGGTGGACGCGGGAATATGCAGAGCGCTGGAAATGTCGCCGGCGGGCAGGCCGGATGGGCCGGCGGCAATCAGCAGACGCAGCACGCCCAGGCGGCTTTCCTGGGCGAGTGCGGCGAAGATCGCGGTCGCGGCGCTCGTTTCCATGCTTCCATGATAATGGAAACGAGGGCGGCGACCAGTGACAATTTTATGTCAGGTCGGGATATGGGGAGCGCCCCGATCCGGCGCTCCCCGTCGCAAAATCAGCGGCCCTTGAACACCGGCTTGCGCTTTTCCTTGAACGCGGCGACGCCTTCCTTGTGGTCCTCGGTTTGGCCGAGTTGCGGCTGGACGAAATTCTCGACGTCGAGGAATTCGTCGTAGCTGCCGTTGGCCATGTTGAACATTTTCTTGGCCAGCCCGAACGCGAAGGTCGGGCCGGCGGCGAGTTCGGCGGCCAGCGCATCGGCACGGGTCATCAGGTCGGCATCCGGCACGACCTCGTTCACCAACCCGAGCGACAGAGCCTCGGCGGCGTCCACGAACCGGCCGGTGAAGACCAGTTCCTTCGCGCGCGCCATGCCAATCCGCTTGGTCAGGAACCAGATCGCGCCACCATCCGGCGCCAGGCCGATGCGGCGGAAAATCTGCGAGAACCGGGCCGTGTCGGAGGCAACGACAAGGTCGCAGCCCATGGCAATGCTCCAGCCGATGCCGACGGTGGGGCCGCGGACGGCGGCGATGATCGGTTTCTCGATCGCGTGCAGCGCCCGCATATAGGTGTGGCTGCCGCCTTGCAGACGTTCCCGCTCGGCCCGCAAATCCTGGCGCTGCATGCCGCCGACATCCGCGCCGGTGCAGAAGGCGCGGCCTTCGCCGGTGACGATGATGGCGCGGACGTCGTTGTTGTAGCGCAGCGCGGTGAAGTGCTCGTTGAGCTGCCGACGCATCTCCCAGGTCAGGGAGTTCAGCTTTTCCGGCCGGTTGAGCACGACTTTCGCGATGGGCCCTTCGATTCTGAGTTCCACGGACATGGGTTGGGTTTCCTCCGTTTGATGGGCGGTATCCAAGCCGGTTGGGGGGATGGGGGCAAGATGCGCAGGCCCTGGCCGCGATGCGTGCCGCCTGTATCCGGTCGCCGCCAGAGCGGTTTCACCCTGACTGGAAACGGAAAACCGCTCCAGCTCTTTGTTTGATGGCATGATTCACACGCTGTTACGTTCCGCTCAGCGTGATCATGCTCTAGGTGCCGCCGTGGACCGTCCGCGCGCTGGCTGATAGAAAGCCGAGTGTATCGGTCCGGAGCGGCAATTCAGGGTGAATGAGCGGCGGCGCGGGACCGGTCGCATCGGGAGAAAACCGAACCATGGTCCAGCCTGCCCTGGCCGCCGCTCCGTCGCAAATCGGCATCAATCGGCTGCTCGACCGGCCGATCATCGGACCGGCGCTGCATGAGAGTATTGGAGTCAACATCCAGGGCCCGTCCCTGATCCGTGTGCCCGATTGGATCGCCGACAGGCTGGGCCAGTATTATCTGTATTTCGCCGACCACAAAGGCAGTTACATCCGTCTTGCCTACGCCGATCATCTTCAGGGGCCGTGGACGGTGCATCCGCCGGGCAGCCTGCATCTGAAGGATTCGTGCTTCCTGACGGAACCGCCCGCGGTAACGGCAGAGCAGTTGGCGCGGTTCGAAGCACGGGCGGCGCGATCGGGAACCCGGCTGTCGCATGACGTGTTGTCCGAGATCACAACGCCGCATATCGCGTCCCCGGACGTGCATGTCGATCCGGTTGAGAAACGCATGGTCATGTATTTTCATGGCCTGGACGATGTCGGTACCCAACTCACCCGGGTCGCCACCTCCCGCAACGGCATCGACTTCGCCGCCCGACCCCAGCCGCTTGGCCTTTCCTACATGCGTGTATTCAACCATGGCGGAATCACCTACGGCCTGGCGATGCCCGGCCAGATCTACCGGTCCCCGGACGGTTTCCACGACTTCGAAAGCGGGCCGTTGCTGTTCAACCCCAACATGCGCCACGCCGCGGTGCTGAAACGCCGCACCACGTTGTACGTGTTCTGGACACAGGTCGGCGAAGCGCCGGAGCGGATTCTGTTGAGTCGGATCGATCTGTCCGGAGATTGGCAGGGTTGGACCGACAGCGCGCCGGTCGAAGTGCTGCGGCCCGAGCGCCCCTGGGAAGGCGCCGACGCCCCGCTGACGCCGTCGATCCGCAGCACCGCCTATGGACAGGTCAACCAACTGCGCGACCCGGCCATTTTCGAGGAAGATGGCAGACTCTACCTGCTCTATGCCGTTGCCGGCGAAAGCGGCATCGCCATTGCCGAGTTGACTGCCAACGGGATCATTGGCCCGCGCGATTGAGCGCCCACGCCGACATCGCAGCCGATCGCGTGGCTGCCAAGCGCATCTGTGGTCGCTCCGCGTCGGAATCCATCCTCTGGCCGTCATTGGATGCCGGGTTACGGGCCCACCATGAGTCATCCGGGCTGGCCCACGACAATGGCGAATCACCTGAAAATTGTGTAAACGTCAGGGCTGAAAATCACCCGAGTCGATCAATGCCCAAGCTCATGCCAAGTTCGATCCAGTTGACGGCGCCCGAGGCTGCCTGCCTGAACGCGCTACGTGCCGGCAAAGAGCGGAAGACGCCGCTCGCTCGTGAAGCAGGGCTGACGATCAAGCGAACCGAAGCGGCGTTGGTGGTTCTGCGCGAACAGCATCTTGTTACGACTGTCCGCGGTCGGGTCTGGAGCGTCACGCCCCTGGGTCGTGACGCCGATATCGAGATAAAGCCGATCGTGCGGAGCCGCGGCCGTCCGATAAACACCGCCGCGACACCGGGTCCGTCGGCGTTGCGGTTGCTGGCACTGCTCGACCGGCCGCGGAGCGGTGCGGAGTTGGGACTGGAACTGGGCGTCACCCGCCAACGTATCCATCAGATCATCACCGATCTCATCGCGCTCGATCGTATCCGGGTGGCGGATCCAACTTTTCCGACCTTTATGATCGCGCGGAAGGACGATCCAACGCTCCTGCTGCGTCCGGATCAGGTGCGTGTGCTGTCGGTGTTCCCCGAATTCACGGCCACGACATTGTCGAGGGTCGCGGCGGCGGTGCAGATGCCGATCGCAAAGGTCACTGGAATCGGGCGTTCGCTGATGGAAGCTGGCCTCATCGAGACTGCGGGAGCCACGACGACATATGGCGATCTGTATCGCCAGACCCCGGCGGGGGCGGCGCATTGGCAACGCTCCACCACGGAACGGCAGGCCGAATTGCCGTCGCTGCAGTTCCGTTCGGACCGGGTGCGCACGGTATTCGCATGCCTGCACCGCGACGGGCCGATCCGCACGCGCGATGTCGGGCTGGCTTTGGAGATTCCGCAACCGGTGATCAATGGATTGATGCAGAACCTGAAGCGCAAGGGGATGGTGCGAACCGTTTCGGACGCGCGACATGCGCCTTATATCCTCACCCCGGCCGGGGTGGACATGCTGGCGGCGATGGACCGGCTGGCCGCGGGTGACGTTGCGATAGGATAGGGCCGGGCGGAGGGGAGTCCCTGTTCCTGCTTGATCCGGCCCGCGGGGCTGTTTAACCACCGTGGCAGACAGCGAACGCAAGGAACCGCCCATGTCGTCAGCCACGGTCACGCAATGCGCCGTTCTGGTCGGCGGCCTCGGGACGCGCCTGGGTGCGCTGACGGCGGCAACTCCCAAGCCGATCCTGCCCTGTGGCGACCGACCCTTCCTGGCCTGGCTGCTGCGGGAGTTCGTGCGCTTCGGCGTGTCCGATTTCCTGCTGCTGACCGGGCACATGTCGGCCGAAATCGAGAAGGCCGCCGCGACGATCCAGGCCGGATTGCCGCGCGGTGTTACTGTGTCGCTGTCCGAGGAACCGATCCGGGCCGGCACCGGCGGCGCGGTGTTTCATGCGCGGGACCGTCTGGATAGACGCTTCCTGCTGTGCAACGGCGATTCTTTGTTCGATTGTAACATTGGCGGTCTGCTGGCCGCCTCGGCCACCGATGCGGCGGACGTGACCGGGCGCATGGTGCTGCGCCGGTTGGAAGACGCATCGCGCTTCGGTGTCGTTGCGCTGGACGGCGATCGGGTGGTGGAGTTCAAGGAGCGCCCGCCGGCGAACACGCCTGGGCTCATCAATGGCGGGGTCTATCTGTTCAACCGGTCCCTGATCGATGTGCTGGAACCGGCGTGCTCCATGGAGGCGGACATCATGCCGCGCCTGGCCACGGCCGGGGTGCTGCGCGGGGCGGTGGCCGAGGGGTATTTTCGCGATATCGGCGTCCCCGACGATTTCGCCCGCGCCCAGCACGAAATCCCGGCCTTGCTGCACCGGCGTGCGCTGTTGCTTGATCGGGACGGCGTAATCAACGTCGATCACGGCTATGTCGGGTCTCGCGATCGGTTCGAGTGGATGCCGGGCGCGCTGGAAACCATCGTGCACGCGACCCGGACAGGCTGGCATGTCTTTGTCGTCACCAATCAATCCGGAGTCGCGCGCGGCCGCTACACGGAAGCCGCGGTGCATGATTTGATGGGCTGGATCGCGGACCAGGTCCGCCTGGCCGGCGGCACCATCGACGATTTTCGTTACTGCCCGTTCCACCCCGATGCGACCGAGCCCGCCTATCGCGCGCTCAGCGATTGGCGGAAGCCGGCGCCGGGCATGCTGCTGGATCTGATCCGCACGTGGGAACTTGACCCGGCACGCTGCGTTTTGATCGGCGATCAGAACACCGACCTGCAAGCGGCGCGGGCCGCCGGGGTAAGGGGCCATCTGTTCGCTGGCCCCAACCTGTTCGACTTGGCCCGCCCTCTGCTGGACGCGGTTCCTGGCACGGCATTGCGCTGAGTGGCGACAGTAAATCTCCATGGAGTCTTATGGGGAATGCCGATCTGCTTGAGCGACGCACCGTCCCCTCACCGTCATTGCCGGGCTCGACATGGCAACCCGCGCTTCAGCGGCAGGGGGTAGGTTGCCGGATCAAGTCCGGCAATGAGTGCGTCCGTGAGGACGCTTTGTCAGCGGGGTGCAAGTCCCCGTCTGGGTTGGTCGCAACCCAGCAATCGAAGGTAACTGCGTCGTCGTGAGACTTCGTGGAGAGCAACCGGAGGTGGAC
>CALQHT020000206.1 GCA_943330455.2 Nitrosovibrio sp. Nv4
ACAACAGGTTCGGTACCCAAGTCTGGAAGACCTACAACGACATTGTCCGCGCCTGCGCCAGGGCTTGGAATTGGTTCGTCTCGGACCCGGCGAGGATCACCTCGATTGGTACCCGGGAATGGGTGATTCTTTAAGCGGGTTGGTATAAATCGGATCTGGACGCGGCGCTCGACCTGCGCACATCGCTGCTCGACGTTGTTCTCCGCCGCATTACGGAGGCTGCGGACGAACGACGGCTCGCCGCGAACCGCGATAAACTGATGATGGCGGAACTCGACCATCGCGTGAAGAATACGCTGGCGAACATTGAGGCGCTGGTGATCCAGACGAGCGTCAGCGCCGATTCTCTCTCGACTTTCGTTACGGGTCTGGCAGCACGAATCCAGTCCATGGCAAAGGCCCATAGCCTGCTCTCGCAGAGCCGATGGGAGGGGGTGGCGATCAACAGTCTATTGATGGAAGAGCTGGACCCCTACGTCCGCAAAAATGCGTCGTTTGAAATTGTTGGACCGGATCTTGTTCTGACCTCAAAATCCGCTCTTGCGCTGTCCTTGGCAATCCATGAACTTGCCACCAATGCCGCGAAATATGGCGCCCTCTCCTCTCCCAACGGTCGCGTGGTGATACACTGGGCCCTGACGGAACACGGCGGCCTCGATCTTTCCTGGACTGAATCAGGTGGCCCCGCGGTGAGTACGCCGACCCATCGCGGCTTCGGCTCAACACTGATCGAGCGGGCCCTCGCGATGGAGACGGATGGGCAGGCGACGTTGCGCTACCTTCCCGGTGGCGTGGTTTGCGACGTGGCGCTACCAGCCGCTTCCTTGGCAGATTCGGACAGCACAGCGGCTCCAGCCACGATCGCCTTTTCGAATACCCAAGAGGAACCCATCGGCTCGAGCGACGGCATTCGCGTGCTGGTGGTAGAAGATTCATTCATGATCGTCAGCATGCTTGAGTTGGTGTTCGACAGTTTCGGATGGACGATGGTCGGCCCCGCGGCCCGCGTTCACACGGCGTTGGCTCTGATAAACTCCGAGACATTCGACGCTGTACTGTTGGACGTCAATCTGGATGGAGAGATGTCCTGGGCTGTGGCCGCGGCATTGCAGACGCGTGGAATCCCGTTTGTTTTTAGCACCGGGTATGAGATTAGCAAACTACTGCCCGAATCTCTGAAGGGGAGTAAATTCATCAAGAA
Source organism: Nitrosovibrio sp. Nv4 (assembly GCA_943330455.2). Classification (GTDB taxonomy): domain Bacteria; phylum Pseudomonadota; class Alphaproteobacteria; order Acetobacterales; family Acetobacteraceae; genus Rhodopila. The sequence goes on from CALQHT020000206.1 coordinate 1,202, forward strand.
GCCATACAATGTAACAGAACTGGAAAATGTGATTTTGGACGCCATAAAGCACAGATGATATCTGTCTATTTGAAATTGTTCTTATTTACTTTATCGGCCGGATCCCTTGTGAAAATCCACGTCTTTGAGCCCCCAACCCAAGCGAATGCCGCCACTTGCATACAAAGATCTACGGCTCGTTCGGACAGGTTAGCCCGTTTTCGTTAGCGTGATGAAGCGTTGCGTCCCGGGATTTACCGATTAGGAATGCCATAGGCGACGCGTTGGCAGACGGCGGAAATACGGCTCGGCCTTCGCGATCGCCGCCGACGGTATCCCCTCACTCCCACTCAATTGTTCAACAGACCCGTAAGGGTCTGTTTTTATTTGGAAAACTCCTCACGCCGCCCCACTTTTCCCGTCAGCCATACCGTCAAAAACTCGGGCTTTTGTTTTCATTAGGAAATTTCGGGCCTCGCCAAAACTCTCCTATCGCGTTCAATCGCCAAGAATTGCCGCTTCTCGTACGCTTTTCGCTTAGCCGCCGATGGAGCAGCGCTGATCAGGGCGAAAATCGATACCGTCAAAAGTCCGAAAACTTCTTTTCCTTCAGATGCTTCTGAAAACCGCTGCGACGGCGCCACGCCCTCGCCGAACTTCCGTTACCGTCAACGGCCTCTCGAAAGAAAAATAGCAGCACCAGCAAAACTGGACAACGGCCGAGGGCACCGTCCGCACCGTAATCCGGTTACGGCCGGAAGGGTAAGTAAGATGAGAGTGAGAGGCTGGGCCCCGGGGTCGTGACGGGTGATGTCGAGAGAGAGTCTCTTGGCCGCCCGTCATGGAGAACCGCCATGGCCCGTCCTCAAACGATTCATCCCGATCCATCGCGCAACGGCGCCCCGCCCCGAGCGCAAACAGCGGCGTCGGCTCACCAAGGTCACGAAACGAATTTGCGTCGAGAGCCATCCCCGCCGTGGATACGGACCGGCCTGCCGCAGACAATCCGCCGCAATCAGCTCCGACTGTTGGTCCCGCTTGCGGACAGCACCATTTATGAGATGGAACAGCGCGGCGAATTCCCTCGCCGCTTCAGCCTGACATCCTGCTGTGTCGTCTGGGACCTCGCCGAAGTCGAGGCCTGGATCGAACAGCGAAAGAGGGATTCCTACACGTCTCGCATTCGGCGAGCGCCGGCCCCTGATGTTCACACGCGGCGAACCCGTCCCACGGCCAAAGCCGCGCGCGCAGAGCAATAGCCGTGAGGCGGCCAATATGTGACCACTCCCCTACAGTTAGCCTAAGCAAAGAGATACGAATAAACCGACCCCAATCGTGCAACAACATCGCCCAGAGATGAACTTCGAGTTCGACGCGTCGCTGAAAGTGCCCTCCCATGCTTACCCTGCTTTGGTTCAGTCGCGATCTACGACTCACGGATAACCCCGCCCTGGCGGCTGCGATCGTCCGCGGCGGCCCGATCGTGCCCGTTTTCGTTCTCGATGATGTCGACGCCGGTGAATGGGCTCCGGGCGGCGCCTCGCGCTGGTGGCTTCACGGATCGCTTCGCGCTCTGGACGACAGCCTGCGCCAGCGTGGCGTCGCGCTGGTGCTGCGGCGCGGACCGGCCGAAATTGAGATCAACCAGCTGCTGGATCAGACTGGCGCCGACGCGGTGTACTGGAACCGCCGCTACGAACCCTGGGCGACGGCGAGGGGCGAACGCCTCAAGACGGCACTGAGGAACCGGGGCATCGAGGCCCGCAGCTTCAATTCCGCCCTGATCCGAGAGCCGTGGACGGTTACGACGCAGAAGGGCGAGCCCTATCGGGTGTTCACGCCATTCTGGAAGGCCCTGAGAGCGACGGGCGTCTCCGAGCCAGCGGCGGCCGCACCGAAACAAATTCCTGGACCCGCGACCGCACCCGAGAGTGAACCGCTTTCATCCTGGGCGTTGCGACCCACCGCGCCGGACTGGGCCGGCGGGATGCAGGCGATGTGGATGCCCGGAGAAGCAGGCGCGCAGGCGCGACTCGACGACTTCGCCGCCGGCGCTGCGTCCGACTACCGAGACACGCGGAACATGCCCGGTGTGGCCGGCACCTCGCGATTGTCGCCTCATCTCCACTTTGGCGAAATCGGCCCGCGGCAGATCTGGCGCTCGATCACGGCCCAGGCCTTGGCCCGAACCGGCAATCCGATGCCGAGTGGTGTCGAGACCTATCTCTCGGAGATCGCCTGGCGGGAGTTTTCCTACCACCTGCTGTTCCATTTCCCGACCCTGCCGGAGGCGCCGCTCCGCCCGGAGTTCGCGCGGTTCCCCTGGGCAGACGACGCCAAAGGCCTTGCGGCGTGGCAGCGCGGACTCACCGGCTATCCGATCGTCGACGCCGGCATGCGGGAGCTGTGGAGCACGGGATGGATGCACAACCGCGTGCGAATGATCGTCGCGTCATTCCTGATCAAGGACCTCCTGCTGGATTGGCGCGCCGGTGAAACGTGGTTCTGGGACACGCTGGTCGACGCCGACCTCGCGAGCAACGCAGCGAGCTGGCAATGGGTCGCCGGCTGCGGCGCGGACGCCGCACCGTATTTCCGCGTCTTCAATCCGTCGCTGCAGGGCGCGAAGTTCGACCCGAAGGGCGATTATGTTCGCCGCTGGGTTCCGGAAATCGGCAAACTTCCCAACTCGCTGCTGCATTCGCCGTGGGAGGCGCGGCCGATAGAACTCGCCGACGCCGGAATTCATCTGGGTCGAACCTATCTGGCGCCGATCGTCGAGCACGGTGGCGCGAGGCAGCGCGCTCTTGAAGCGTTCAAGCGCATCAAGAAAGGCTGATCGTCGGGGGTGCCCGACATTTGGAGGAGGGATAAATGGATCTGCCGCTTCAGGGTAAGGTTGCGCTGGTCACGGGCGGCGGCCGGGGGCTCGGGCGTTCGATCGTGCGCGGACTAACGCAGGCGGGCGCGCACGTTGCCGTCACCGCGGCCCGTGAGATCGAAGAGATCGAGCGCGTCGCATCCGAAGCGCCGAAGGGCGCGGTCGCGACGTTCCTGGCGGACGTAACCAAGGAGGAGGATTGCGCGCGCCTCGTCGGGGAGACTTTGAAGCGCTTCGGCAAGCTCGACCTGCTGATCAACAATGCCGGACGCGGCATGAAATACGTCAATGAAAGCTTCCTGACCCAGCCGACGCGGTTCTGGGAAACCGATCCGGACACCTGGCGCATGGTGATCGACACCAACGTCAATGGCCCGTTTCTGATGGCGCGGGCGAGCGCCCCGCACATGCTGAAGTCTGGATGGGGCCGCATCATCAACATGTCGATGTCGTACGCGACCATGCGGAGAAAGGGCTTTTCTCCCTATGGCCCGTCGAAAGCGGCGCTGGAATCCGAAACTCTGATCTGGGCGCAAGAGCTGGACGGCACGGGCGTCACCGTCAATGCCATCTTGCCCGGCGGAGCGACGCTGACCGGTATGATCCCTGAATCATTTCCCGAGGCCGAACGCAGCCGCCTGCTCAATCCGGACATCATCATCCCAGTGGTTCTGTGGCTCGCAAGCGAGTCCTCCACGGGCGTGACGGGCAAACGCTTCGATGCATCCCAATGGCGCTCGGATCTGCCGCCCGATGAGGCGGCCACGCTTTGCGCCAGAGACGCCGGCGTCTATGAGGCCGGGTCATAAATGGAGGGCGTCGAGCCGCGATCCGGCCTTTTATGGATCCGAACGTACCCTGCGCCGCGAATCCCAGCCTCGGTGCGGCAGGCCGTCGCTCTTCATCGGGTGGCTAAATCAGTCTGACCTTGAAAATAGCGTGCGAAACCGATGGCGTCAGATCGCAAGTGGCAGTTCAAGACGAAGTTTCGCGCCAACGCCTTTGGCTGGCGCGGGTCGAATCTCGCGATCGGCCGGCTCAAGGAAGCCGCCTCCGAGATCAGGTCCGCGGCGAAATCCGATCCCGTCGCGGCTGGAGATGGCGTCGTGTCGTTGATGGAGCGCATCTGGCCGGCGTTCCAGGGCATTGATACCTCATCAGGCGCTCTTGGCGGCGCGGTCTTTCGCACCATCACCGAGCTGATCCCCATCCTGACCGCCGCGCCGGCGGACCACGCGACCAGAAGCAAGTGGCTCGAGAGATTGTTCGAGGCGGTGCAAAACGACGGCGTCGAATATCTGGCGCCGCTGGAAGATCGCTGGGGCGAGATCGCCCAATACCCGGACCTGATCGACGAATATGCCGACCGAATGATCGAAATGGTGCGGCGGGCCTGGGCCGACCACCAAACCTTCAACCATGTCATTGGAACATCCATCTGCTTGTCGTGCCTGCTGGAGGGCGGCCGTTACGCCGAACTTCAAGAACTGCTGGCCACGCGGCGGATGAATTTTTGGTCCTGGCACAGGTTCGGCGCCGAGGCTCTGGTTCGGCAGGGCTTGTGGGAATCCGCGATCGCATACGCCGAAGCCGCCCGCAGCGTCACGAACCCCGGCTTCTCCGAAACGTCCATCGACCGGTTTTGTGAGAAACTATTGATCGACCACGGTCGCGCGGATGAGGCCTATCGACGTTATGGCCTGCGTGCGGCCAGCGGCACGACGAACCTATCGGTCTACCGCGCTCTGGTCCGCACATATCCGGACCGGGACCACCGCCGGATGCTGCTGGATCTGATCGAAACCCGCGGCGACAAGGGCAAATGGTTTGCGGCCGCGAAAGATTCCGGATTTTTCGACATCGCCGTCGAGTGTGCCGCCGCTCAGGGCGCAGACCCGTCGACGCTGGTGCGGGCGGCCCGGGATTTCTGCGGCAAGGAGCCGAAATTCGCCGCCACCGTCGCGCTGCTCGCGCTCTCAAGCCTGCTCGATGGTGGGGGCTATGACCCGAGCGTGTCGGAAGTCGACGACGCCGTGAAGCATCTTCTCGTGGCTTCGCGCCAGATCGGATCGGTCGAATGGGCCTTGCGAGAACTCGGCAAGTTGAGGGAGCGGCGATGTGCGCCAGGCCGGGAACCGTTTCAGCATGCCATCCAGGCCGCGCTGTCGCGCTGGCATCCTGTCGAGCCCAGCGTTTAGCAACCATGACCGACCCGGCTTCAGCCTGACCGATCTCTGCGCGGTCGCAATGGATTAAACGCTTCGCGAGCTTGGCATCGCCGCGCTGACCCGAGGTCTCTGCAGCTTTCGTGACCGATAGCCACTCCAAGGGTCACTTGCGACTCGATCGCGTTCACTATACGTTCTCCATATCCGCGTCCCGGCTATAGTCCCCTGAACGAGAGCTATATGGCGGACCAGATCGTCATCACCGAGAAGACCAGCCAGGCGAAAGACGTTCGCGCCGCCGTGGGATCTCGCTACGGGGACATCCTCCCGGCTGAGGGACATCTGTTGGATCTTCTCGAACCCGAGGATGTCGTGCCGGCCTGGAAGCGCTGGTCGCCGATCCTGCTTCGTCCTGAAGGCCTTTATGGCACCCGCCCTGCCGAGGGCGGCAACAAAGCCGCGAAGCTCAAAGCGATCCGTGAGGCGCTGCGCACCGCAAAGCGGGTATGGCTCGCCACCGATTGCGATCGCGAGGGGCAGCTCATCGGTCAGGAGATCCTCGAGCATTACAATTACCGCGGCCAGGTCATGCGGGTGCTGTTCACCGCGCAGGATTCTCAGACGATCCGCGACGCATTCGGCCGGGCGAAGCCAAACGCCGAATACGCTTCTCTTTACGCCGCCGCGGTCGCGCGCCGACAAGCCGACCAGATCTACAACCTGTCGCTGACCCGAACCGCGACCGTCATTCTTGGTCAGGGTGCGCGGGGCGTCATAGGAGTTGGCCGGGTCAAGACGCCAACCTTGGCGATCGTCTGCAAGCGCGAGCTCGAAATCCGGAACTTTGTGCCGCAGGCGTATTTTGAGGTTGTCGCCACCGCGAACGTAGCTGGCGGTCAATTCCAGATGCGGCACGCCCCGCAGGAGCGAATTGTCCGGCGCGAGGTCGCCGAGAAGGTGGTCGAAGCGGCTCAGGACTTTCAGGGCCCGCTTGGCGTGCACGTAGAAGACAAGCGGCAAGGGCCGCCGAAGCTCCACGATCTGCCCTCGCTGCAGAAATTGTGCAGCTCGCGCTTCGGGTGGCCGGCCAGCAAGACGCTGGAAGTCGCGCAGGAACTTTACGACGGCCAGGGCAAAAAGATCATCACCTATCCCCGCGCCGAGGTGCGGTATCTCCCGGAGAGCTTGATATCGGACGTCCCGAAGATCGTGGCCGGCTTGCAGGCGGGCAAGTCGTTCAGCGCGATCCCTGTGCCCGACCCCCCGATCATCAGAAAGGGCGCAAGCGGCAGTTTTCATGACAAGGGACTTGAGGGCGCCAGCCATCACGCAGTCATTCCCAACGTCAACACGGTCGACAACCTGCGGGAAGTCTGGCCGCGTCTTTCGATCGACGAGAAGAAACTGTTCGACGTGATCGCGCGGGCTTATCTCGCCGCCGTCATGCCAGACTTCCGTTACCGTCAGACGACCGCAACGCTCGACGTCCGGGGCTTTCCTTTCCGCGCCGCCGGTCGCCAGCCCATTGATCTTGGCTGGCGCGCAGCGTTCCCGGAGTGGCAGCCCGCCGACGAAAAAGGCGATGAAGCGCAATTGCTGCCAGCATTGCGCAACGGCGAGACCGCGAAGCTGGAAAACCCCACGATTGAGGACAAGGAGACGCGGCCTCCGCCGCGATACAACGAGGGCACCCTGATCGAGGCGATGCAGAACGCCTGGCGTTTCGTCGACGACGAGGTGCTGCGGGAGCGGCTGAAAGAAGCCAAAGGCATCGGCACTCCGGCCACCCGGGCCGAGATTATTGGCGGACTCAAGAGACAGGCTTTCCTCGTTGCCCAGGGAAAGAACATCGTGCCCACCGAGACTGGGTTGTCGCTATTCGGGGTTCTCAAGCAGGCTGATCCGTCGCTGGTCGACCCTGGGTTAACCGCGCAACTCGAATGCCTGCTCGACGAGGTCGTGATCGGCAAGCAGGAGATGATCGGCGCGATCGATGCGGTGTGCGACGTCGCCCAACGCATTATCGGCAAACTCCAGGAAGGCGCCGTCGCCGGAGGACCGCCCTTGCTTGGCGCCGCCGCGGCCGGCGGCACGGGATCACGCCCGCCAACTCCGGCGATGAAACGCTTTGCGGACAGCATCGCCCGGGCGAGAGGCGTCAAACCTCCACCGGGCTATGCGACATCGGGACCAATCTGCCGCGCGTTCCTCGACCAGCACGCACCCAAGAAAGCTGGCTGTGAAATAGTTGGTGTGTCTGGCTCCAAGCCAGCGAGTCCGGCGCAGATGTTATTCGCCGAGAAGCTCGCGCAGGAGAAAGGCATCGTTGTTCCCGACGGGGTCAAGGCCAGTTCGGCCGCCATGGCGACGTGGATCGACTCCAACCAGGTCAAGAAGCGTGGCGAGAGCCGCCGTAAGGCTGTCAACGCGCAGACGAACGCAATTGCTCCCAAAACCAAGGCTCCAAGAAATAGATCTCGGAAGTTCGCGGCAAATGTCACCGGAAAAATTGAGCCACCAACGGCCACTCGGGAGAGTTCGGGAACTGATACCCCACTGCGGATTCCCTATGGCAACAAGGATGTCGCCCTGAAACTTGGGGCCCGCTACCGAGCAGGGCAGTGGTATGCCCCTCCAGGTGTCGATCTTGCTGCCTTCAGCGAACATGGGTGGTTGGCGCCCGACGAGCCACGGCCCGCTCCAACGGGCCTATAGTGCAGCCGCAGCCTATGAACGCGCTGAGGGGGCGGAGGAATGTCGGCAACGATCGCTATCATAGACGACCTAAGCCGTGAGCCACCCATTGCCGCGATAGGGAGCAACTGGCAGCTCCTCACCGACCAGGTCATGGGTGGTGTCTCAAAAGGGACCATGGTCCGCGATGCAGTCGCCGGCCGGCCCGCCATCCACATGCGTGGCGACGTCAGTCTCGAGAACAATGGCGGCTTTGTTCAGATCGCCCTCGATCTCTCGCCTGATGGTGGGGTCGTCGATGCCAGCGCCTGGAGCGGGATTGAACTCGACGTATTCGGCAATGGTGAGGAGTACGGCGTTCATCTGCGGACGGACGCCCTGACCAGGCCGTGGCAATCTTATCGCCAAAGCTTCACGGCCGACGCGGAGTGGCGGACGGTTCAACTGCCGTTCGACCACTTTGTTCCCCATCGCACGGATGTTCTGCTCGATACGCATCGCTTGCGGCGGATCGGCGTGGTCGCCATTGGCCGCGCCTTCTCCTGCGACCTTGCTCTGGGCGGGCTGCGGTTCATGACATCGCCGCGGTCAGTGAAGGAGCCCTCTTCATGAAGGTCATTCCCGATCCCACCGGTCCGGGACAGGAAAGCGTCTGGTCCTATCCGCGGCCGGCGGTGGCTGAGCCAAGCCAGCGCCGTCTCAAGATCGTGCATCGCGATGTCATCATCGCCGACACGCAGAAAGGCATACGCACGTTAGAAACAAGTCATCCGCCCACCTACTACTTTCCACCGGCTGATATTGCACCGTTGGTCCTACAGCCGTCGCGCCGTCGCTCTTTCTGCGAGTGGAAAGGCGAAGCTATCTACTTCGATGTCGTCGTGCGCGACGAAACGCTGCGCGATGTGGCCTGGAGCTATCCCGATCCGAACTCGGCGTTCAGATCCTTGCGCGATCACGTGGCGTTTTACGCGTGGCCTTTCGAAGGCTGCTTTATCGATGACGAGCGCGTGACGCCGCAACCCGGAAATTTCTACGGTGGGTGGATCTCTTCCGATGTCGCCGGCCCTTTCAAGGGAGCGCCAGGCACCGGGTTCTGGTGACGGGGCGGGCAGTCGGCGAGCTGGCGGTGGCGCGATATGGTCGACGCGCGGTTATGCTCGCGACGACGCCACCGAATTCAGACGCTACACGGCAAAATTCAGCGCGGTGGCGAAGCTAGCCGTGCGGTCGCCATGATGTGACGAATCCTCTGCGGTTGGGCGAACCGTGGTAGGATTTGTCACAGGACCGCCCGGGACTCACGACCGCTCAATTGGAAGACAACGTTGTCCGGCGGCGCGGCGAAATTTGCCCTACACGCGCGGTCCATTAGGTTTGGCACAGTCGTGCAAGATTGCGAAGGACCGCGTCTTTATGCCCCGATCGATTGAGACCGAGATAAGCGCTCTGCCCTTCGCGCAACTGAAGGATAAGCAGCGGCGCATTCGTGAAGGCTTCCCCGAGCATATCGGCCTGCGCATTCATCGAGCGCTCAGCTGGCTTGGTCGGGCTGAGACGGACACGAACGACCCAGACGTACGTTTCATTCTCCTATGGATTAGCTTCAACTCGGCCTACGCGGCCGACCTGCGGGACGATCTGGCCAGCGAGCGAGGCGCCTTCAACGCCTATTTCGAGGGGCTTGTCGGTCTCGATGGCGAGCACCGGATCTACAATTCAGTTTGGAAGCGTTTCTCCCAGGAAATCCGGCTACTCCTCAGCAATCGGTACATCTTTGCGCCATTTTGGAACCACCATAACGGTCTGGAGGGTTTTGCCGACTGGGAAACGCGTCTGGCGTCCAGCCAGAAGGTCATCGCTCGCGCCATGGCTGAGCGCCAGACGGCCAAGATCCTATCAACCCTTTTCGACCGGCTTTACGTGCTGCGCAATCAGTTATACCAACCCGCTTAAAGAATCACCCATTCCCGGGTACCAATCGAGGTGATCCTCGCCGGGTCCGAGACGAACCAATTCCAAGCCCTGGCGCAGGCGCGGACAATGTCGTTGTAGGTCTTCCAGACTTGGGTACCGAACCTGTTG
>CALQHT020000207.1 GCA_943330455.2 Nitrosovibrio sp. Nv4
CGCACCCACGAAGCCGTCACGGCATTCATCCGGCCGGATCCGGCACTCCCGCCGGTCATCTTCCTTGTCCCTGAGCAATACCGGCCGAGGGTCAGGACACGAGCTTAAATTACGAACCCGGGTGTATCAAAGTCGTTGACACGTTCCGCAGTCGCTCGGTCCCCGCTATGCCGCTTGGAAGCGCGCCAATATCAAGGCTGCGCCGAAGCTCACACGGATGACGCGCGAGCGTCGCAACAAACTCGATGCGCCTACGGCGTGGCCTGATGCGAAGCTTCGCGCGCTGAGCAACGTCGCCCCGCCCAAGCTGCTGTCGCTTCCTTGGGTGGCACCGTCGCTTCCTTGGTGGCCGCTTAGCGGAGGTTGGAAAAGCCTTGAGGTCGACCCCAAACTTCTGATGTTCAGCCGCTTCCGCGCGACACCGCCTAGCGTTGCCGCGCTTCTGAGTTTTGGTGTTGAGGCGCACTGTCTCCCCAAGAAGCATGGTGGATATGAGAAGGCCTATAGGCGCCGCCGTTTCAAATTGGCGGCAGTCCCCGGGCCTGTGATGGCCGCGTTCCACCCATCGCCATGGCTGATCCGCAACACGGACCCGCTCGCGAAAGCCGGGGAGTCGCTCAGCGCCATTCGCAAGCAGGTCCGGCACCAGATTCTCGCCGCGCTTCCTAAAGGCATCGTTGAACGGAATAGTTCAAAGGCCCGCCGCCGACACCGATCGATCGCGCGGACCCTGGCCTCGATTGAACGGATGGCGGGTGTCGCGGAACAGTCAGCCGCGGGCTGGAGCAACGCGGTTGGTGACGATCGTGCTGCGCAGTCCGCTATCCGAGGATGGCGGCAGGTGCCGCCGATTGACCGGCTCTCTCCCGTGGAGCTTTCGGAGCTTGTGGACTATGCAATTGGGGCACCCGGCGTCGCGCTCGGCCGGGCTCTGCTACGGCATGACCCTGCGATTCTTGACCCAACACGTTATCCCGAGCTGGTCCGGCTCAGTTGGCAGGGACTGCGCGCTTATCTCGACAATCCGGTGCTCCTTGCATCTCTGCCCGGGAAAAGCGCGGTCGAGCAAATCATGGGTGCGGTCGTCGATGGCGGTTTCGAAAGCGTTCTCGACGAGCATTTCTGGCTTCGCGCACAAAATATCCAGGGGGGCGTCGAAGGTCTCGCCAAGGACCTGCAGGCTGCGCTTGGGCTGCGAGCTGGTAGCTTTAGTTTTCACGGAATTGGGGGCACGCCTCACAAGATCCCGGTGCGCTGCCATGTCGCCGTGCCGTTCGGCGAAGCCGAGACCGAGCCCGCCGTCAAAGTGGCCGGCGGCGTGCCGCAAGTTGCTCCGGCCCGCCCCGATGAGGTGCGCCGGAGTTTCAACACGCCCTTTTGGCCGCATGTGTTGGCGACAACATCCGTAGGGCAGGAGGGATTGGATTTTCACGCGTGGTGTTCGCGGGTCGTTCATTGGGACATATCGTCAAACCCGCTTGATCTCGAACAGCGCGAGGGACGGATCCAGCGCTACGCGAGTTTGGCTATCAGACGGCGGTTAGCTGCGACGCTGCGCAGCGAAGTGTTGAGTGACCCGGAAATGGCCAACGGTTCTCCTTGGCAATGCGCGTTGAAGCACGCGGAGCGCCTCGTTGATGAAAGCGGCATTAGTCCCTGGTGGGTGCTCGCCGGCGCTGAGATCAGCAGGCATCTGTTCGAGCGCCCCTTTGGGCGAGATATTACGCGCTTCGCCCAGCTCCAAGAGCAACGCATGATCTATCGACTGGCTCTTGGTCAGCCAAACCAGGAAGACTTTATTGGGGTTTTGTCACGCGGCGGCGATGCGACTCGCATGCTGCTGCAACCTCTCGTTCTCGATCTTTCGGCGATGGGGCTCCGGACGAAGATGATCCATGCTTCTTCGATGAATGGTCAGAGCCTGATACCGGCTGTCCATCCTCCGATTGCGGAAGACTCGATTATAATTGCGGGATCATTGCGGTCCGGGGTCAAGGCAGCCGAAAGAGAGGCTTCCGCTCCGACTTCTCACGACATTGCTACCGGCTAGGATCCCGCGCCCTTGTGCGCTACGGAGATCACCATGCCTGTCGTCGCCAGAACGATCAGCCCGCGATTGGCGCCGGTCATGTCGAGATAAGCGCGCACCTGGGCCCGGTAGTGCTCAAGCACCTCCGATGTTGGCGAAACGTCGCTTTTCCAGTCGACGACGATGTTCGGCGCGCCGTCCGCGCCGAAGGAAATTGCGTCGGCAATGCCGGCGGTCGCCTCTTCGTCCTGGCCCATTGAGGTCGATGCATACACCGGGAATTCCGGCAGGAGGCCAGGGCGGAGCGCCGCGATTTCTGGAAGGGACAACGCGCGCACAGCGGTGGTCGCGAGTTCGGCGGGCGAAAGCCCCTTTCCGGGATCGTCGGCTACGGAATGACCCATTTCCACGATCAAGGTTTGCGCACGGGCCGCGAGGTCGTTCGGCGTCTCAGTCGTTTCGCCGTTAAGAACCTCTTCGATGAGCTTGTGCAGGATCAGACCACGCTCGCGGCCGCCTTGAACCGACTGGGGCAGGCCGCCCTCCACTGCAGCACCATCGACATCGGTCACCAGGATTTGGGGCGCTTCGGCCTCGACGGCAGGCCCCGCTCCCCCTTCGTCGCGGCTGGGCGCGAGCCAGTGTATGGACCGCTGCCTCGCCGCGATCGCGGCAGCTTCGGTGGCGAAAACCTCGCGGGACTGCGTGTTCTGAGCCACGGCATCGCCGTGGTCGATCTCGGTCGGCAGGTGGCTGAGGTCGAGCGCTGGCAGGTCACAGAGAGAAAGGTCGAGGAGCGAGATCCAGGCCGATGATCTGGCTGCAACGTCGAGGCGCGGCAGCACCAGAAGTTCCCGGGCGCGAGTCGCCGCGACATACCAAAGCCGGATCCGTTCGCGATCGAGTTCGGCTTTCTCGGCATCGCGTGCGGCTTCGTAGCCGGTCGGTTTGACGCCAAATACCGGGCAATAGAAACGCCCGCTGCTGCGATCGGTGATCGCTGTCTCGGCCGCCATGATCATCGTCATGGTATTGACCGGAACGACGATGGGCCACTCCAGTCCCTTGGCCGCGTGCATGGTGTAGAGCGCGACGGCTTCTTCCTGGGAGTCGGGGCGGCCCTCAACAGCGCGGGCTTCATCTGTCCAGGCGGCGGTCATGGCTTCGGAGAAGGCGCGCAATCCGCGAACGGCGTAGCCTCGCGCGAGAGTCAGATAGAGATCGACATTAGCGAGCGCGCGTTCCGCCTGGCCGCGATGGCGCTCCAGGAGGATTGGCCGAATACGAAGGACGTCGATCGCCTGCGAGATGAGGTCGTGAGGCGTGGTGCTGTTGACCTTGCGGCGGAGCACCTGGAGCTTTTCGAGCGTGTCGCGGGCGTGGGGATGGACGATGGAGTCGAGGGGGACGCCAATGTGAAATCTTGGGAGGCTTTGCGGAGCGCCTTCGGGACGCGGCAGCGCCCAGACGATGTCGAGGAGTTCCTCTTCGGTTAGGCCAACCAGGGGACCGCGCAGCAGCGCCCCGAGCGCGAGGGTGTCCCGTCGGTCGGCGAGGATTCTGGTCAGTGCGATGAGGTCCTGGATCTCCTGGCGGCGGAAGAGACCCTTGCCCGCCTGGGTCGCCACTGGGATTCCGCGTCGTTCAAGCGCTTCTTCGTAGCGCCACAGGTCGCTTCCCGTAGGCGCCAGAAGCGCAATGTCGCCGGGTTTGCAGGGGCGGCGTTCGCCGGACTTACGGTCGATAATCGCTTCGCTGCTGATCAGTCGTGCGCACATCTCCGCCACCGCCTCGGCTTCACCATCACGCTGGCGGTCGGCCGAGGCTTTGCCCTCGGCGTCGGCAACTGCGACGTCGAGCGCGGCGACACAAAGCCCATCGTCTCGAGCGGGATGGAAGGCGTCCAGCGCCGTGAAACCGGGCTGACCGTTTTCGACCGACAGGAGGGCTTCGAAGCGGGCGTTGACATAGCGCAGTATCGGCTCGCGGGACCGGAAGTTGGTGGAGATGGGCAGGACGCTGTCCTCGGCCTGAGTCAGGAATGCCCGCCGAGCCTGAATGTAGGCGGCCACGTCTGCGCCGCGGAACCGATAGATCGCCTGTTTGGGGTCGCCGACCAGGAAGAGAGCACCTGGCCGGATTTGAAACTCGGTCCAGTCGTCGTGAGACGCGCCGGCCGTGCGGTCCCCGCAAAGCCGCCAGAAGATTTCGGTCTGGAGCGGGTCAGTGTCCTGGAACTCATCGACTAGGACGTGCGCGAACCGTGAAGCAAGGGCGGCACGCACCGCGTCATGGTCGCGCAGCAAGTCGCGAGCGGCGAAAATTAAATCATCAAAGTCGAGGAGGGCGGCGGAGCGCTTGTAGTCGCGGAAGCGTTCGATCACAGGCTGCACGAGTTGGACGACGTCAGCCAGAACGCGCGCTGCGATGGCCTGTGAGAGCGCAGACCAGCTGTTACAACAGGCCGTGTAACGAGCCTCGGCGGCGGCGCACAGACGGTCACCATCGGCTTTGGCCAGGCCTGCGCGCTTGGCCGCGTCGCCCCATTTTCCCTTTTTCTGGTATTTCTTGAAGCTGCCCGTCGTGGTGAAAAGATCGGGATGTGGTCGGGTGAGCAACAGCCGCACGAGGCCCGAGGCGCTCTCGGGTGATGGCGCGGATGCCACGGCATTTGCCGCCTCGGAGAACTGTTGTGCGATGACGGCGGTGTCGGCTTCCTCGGCGGGCGTACCCCGCAGAAAGTCCGCAAGTTCATCGACGGCAGTTCGGAAGGCGCCGACGAGCGGCGCTGCGGCGGTCGGCGCATCAACGGTCAGGACCCGCCGGCTTCTCAGGTGGGTGAGGATCTTTCGGATCAGCCCGACCGTCTCGGCCGGATCCTCGAGCACCATTTCGGCCAGGAGATGTCCGGCATCGCCGTCGAGCTCTTCCCGCAGCCAGGTCTCGATAATCTCGATGAATGCGAGATCGGCCTGGTTACGATCCATCACGGTCGCGCCGGGGTCGATGTCGGCTTCGACAGGATAGGGTTTGATCAGCCGTTGGCAGAAGCCATGAATGGTCGAGCAGGTGATTTCGTCGATCGCTGCGATGGCGCCGGCCAGATTTCGGCGATGCGCATCGGATAGGCCATTGGGCAGAGCGATGCGGAGCTCAACTGGGATCTTGCCCGCGTTCAAGTCGTCGACGAATTCGCGCACCCGAATGAGAAGCTCGCTCGCCGCAAGCTCGGTGAAGGTGACAGCCGCGATCGTCTTGGGCGCGACGCCCTCAGCGAGCATCATCGCGATCCGGCCCGCCATGACGGCGGTCTTGCCGGAGCCCGCGCCGGCTTCGACGAGAAGCGAGCGGTCGTGCACTGATATCGCCGCACGGCGTGCGTTGTCGTCGGCGAGGGGTTTCAGGGACGCGATCATTACGGGGCTTCCCAGACGTGCGTCGCGGCGCCCAGGCGCTCGACGGCCGCGGCGTTCTTGCGCTTGCAATAGGTAGCCGCCGCGTTGGCCGGCAACGCGAACCCGAGGTCGTCGTAAGCGCCCCCCGTATCCGCGCCCAAGACGCCGGCGCCGGATAGGAGGCTCTCACGCGACGCATTCAGATAGGCGCTGACCTGCGTGAGGGTCGCCTCGGCGTCCGCGAGCCGCAGATCGATTTCGGCGCGGGGATAGAGGAGCGATGCACGGATCTCGACATCCCCACCGAGCAGCGCCTTGACGGCGAAGGCATAGAGGCAGCGCTGGAGCTCCTTGCCGCCATCCAGAATAATGCTGTCCTTGGGGACCCGACCGGTCTTGTAGTCGAGCACCATCGCTTGGCGGCCGTCTCCCGAAATGTCGAGCCTGTCGATGTAGCCTGCGATTTTGAAGCCAGTCCCGGGGATCTCGACGGTCTTCGCTGCATCCCACGGCAGGGCGACGTCGGACTTGGGCTCGGATCCGCCGAAGGGAACCTCGCTGAATGCGCGAGCGCCAGGGAGCGACTCGCCGGCAAAGGTGAGCGCACGCTTGCTCAGGTCCGCCGCTTCATCGAGCGTGCGTCGCCAGATCATACGCGGCGGGACAGCGCGTTCGGTCTCCCAGAGTTCAGCGACATGGGCCGCGGCTCCGTTCACGGCGGCGAAGATTTCCTCAGGTGTTGATCCTGACAGCCCGGTCTTGGCCTCAAGTGCGCGGAGGGCGATGTCGAGGGTAAGGTGGACGAGATCGCCCATGGCCAGCGCATCCAGAACCAGCGGATCTTCACCGCTTTCCGGGGCCGCCAATCTGAGACCGTAGCGCCAGACGAAGCCAATCGGATTCCGTAGCAGCTGGCGTAGGGAGCTGGCGGATTGGGTCCGGTCCAGAATGGCCCGGATCACGGGATGATCGGGCCGAATGAGACCGTCGTGGGGCGTGATGTCTTGGCGCATCCAGTCGCGCCAGCAACCGGCGGCGGCCAAGGCTTGCGGCAGGGTTCGGAACTCCTGCGGGCGCGCCAGAAGTCGATCGGTCTCGCTGAACGCGTGTTCCGGAATTCGGTTGCGCGGCAGATAGATTTCGTCGGCATGGCCCTGGAGGAGCGTGCTGCGTCCAAGCAGTCGGCCATCTCCATCGCGGCGGGCGCGGGACAGGACGACCTGACGCTCGGTCGTGGCAAGGATGGTCTCGAAATCCCGTCGATCGGCCGCACCGACAGGCAGCGGATCGAGTTCGGCGGTCGGGATGATGTGATCGGATAGCAGGCGATCCTCCGAGATCCCGCGCGGCCAGCGGGACGAGTTGAGCCCCAAGAGCCGCACGAAACGGCGGGGCGATGCCGCAAGCGCGCTTGCCGGCATCCACGCCACGGAAACACAGGCGTCCAGACCGTCATCCAGCTTGAGCGCCTCAAGGGTCATATCGACGGAGGCGGCCGGTCCGGCGAGCAATGCCTTGCGCCAGATGGCGAGCGCACGACCGGTCAGGAGGGCGGCCCCAGTCGTCGGGGCGGCAACGCAACCCTCGGCGAGCATGGAGACGATGTCGCGCAAGGCCGGACCATGGTCCGTTCCATCGGGCCAATCTTCCGCACCCAGACGATCAACGAGGCGAGACCATGCCCGAGGGGAAGCGAGTGGAGCATCGGCCGGAAGAATTCGGGTCCAGCCCTGCGGCAGCGCCTGAAACGGGCCGGGATAGGCCGCCAGCAAACCCGCAAGGCGCCGCATCCTGGTCTGCGACAGGCCACGCACCAGAATATCGGCCAGCGCCGCCGCGGCCTGTCCTTCCCTACAGGCCGTCACCTTCACGCCATGGGTGAAGTGAATGTCGAAATTCGCGTCGGCGCGCAGCGCGAGGAGGTGATCGTCGTAGTCTGCCGGATTTACCGAAGCGATGGCGATGTCTGACGGCTCGGCCGCTCCCAAAGCGATGAGACTTCGCGCCCACCGAAGGGATTCGATCACTTCATGGATCGCGGTCGCGGCGCTGACGGCGTCGATGCTCGGCGAGCAGGGCTTGGTCCGATCAATAGCAATGACCTCGCCATCGAGCCAGGCGGGAATCGATCGCGGACCAGCGCTCCATCGCACGGACAATCGCGCGGCGATCGCGTGCAGTAGTGGACGCCAGCAGGGCGAAAGCTCAGTGATGCCGACAATTTCAATGGGGCCGAACAGGGCCTCGGCATGTTCAAGCCGGCGCAATGCCGCGGTCACAATATCGGTCGGGCGCATCATGGCCGGCGGCAGAGCTGCGAGGACCGCGCGCTCCAGCTGGGCGATTGAAGCCAGCCGACTGTGCTCGGAGGCTCTTGCCTGGAGGTCGATCCCAGCCCGCCAGGCCTTCTGTAAGGTGTCAACCGCTGCGCCAACCATGCCGGGCAACAATTTCAGCCTGTCGAGCTCGCCAATGTCGGTTTCGTGGAGTGCCTGCTGAACGACGGACCGCAGGGTCTCGTCATCGACCGGTCGCGTCATGCCGCCGGCTAGACGCGCAGCGAGCTGCTCGAAGGTCATGATCTGCAGACCGTGGCGATGTTCGCGCGCCGCGGCCAGACGCAGCTCGCGCATTGCAAGGCGCCCGTGGGCGATGACGGTTTGTCGTCGCGCTAGTTCCATATCGCCCCTGCTTGGGTCGGAGGTGGCCTTGTCTTGGATGATCGCGAGGTGACGAAGCCTTGACCAGAGCCCGCCGAAGGGAATAATAAATAGACGGGTCGTGTAGGTATGTCCAGATAGTTTATATGCCTATGGGCTAGGAGGTCACATGGCGGAACCCGGAGCCGGGCTGACTTGGGGAGTGGAGCGTCGGCTCGAATTCATTGAGTTCCGCCTGTTCTGGGAGGGCGGAGTCAATCGCTCTGACATCATCGAAAAATTCGGTGTTTCCGTGCCCCAGGCTTCGAAGGATCTCACGCTTTATCAGGAGCGCGCGCCGCAGAACGCCGTCTACGACAAGAGCGCCAAACGTTATGTGGCGAGCGACCGTTTCGAGCCATGCTTCCTTAAGCCCGATCCCAGCAGATATCTTAGTCAACTGAGATCGGTCTCGGACGGTATACTTGATCTGTCGGATGCCTGGATCGGACAGTTTCCGACGTTCGATGCCGTGCCGAGCCCGGTCCGTGGTGTAAGGGCCGAGATTTTGCGTTCGGTCATCTCCACGATCCGCCGTTCAGATGCAGTCGAGGTGAGGTATCAATCTCTCTCCCGGCCAGAGCCGAGATGGCGTTGGCTATCGCCGCATGCCATCGCCTTCGATGGATTTCGTTGGCATGCCCGGGCTTTTTGTAACGCCGACCGGACGTTCAAGGATTTCTTGCTGTCACGCATCCTTGAGACACGTGAAACGCGATCAACCGAGATCGCGTCAAGTGAAGACAGGGATTGGCATCAATTTGTCACTCTCGAAATTGGACCGCACCCTGATCTGTCTGGGACCCAAAAGCAGGTGATCGCTCTAGACTACGACATGCACGCCGGTAAGACGATGATCAGAGTGCGGAAGGCATTACTTTACTATGCGCTGCGGCGACTGGGGCTAGATACAGATCCAAGCGCACGACGGCCTCAAGATCAACAAATCATCCTTTTGAACCGAGTGCATATCGACCATTTGCTTGGCACCGCTGAAAGCGAATGGGGAGCTTAGCATGGTCACGGGAGGAAAAAGACTGAAACCTATGATCGGGCCTGGCTCCGAATGTCTCGCGATTAAAAGCCGAGCCTGCTTCGCCGTTTTCAAATACTTCGGTCGGGTGGAGATTGCACATGCCTGATTTTCGCGTATCCCCAATCTCAATCGTCAATCAGATCAAGAGCAATCTTCAGGATCGATACGATTCCGGCTACCCGGTACTTAAAGAACTACTCCAAAACGCTGACGACGCGGAAGCTCGCCGATTTAGACTGGACGCGCTTCCGGGCTGGCCGACCGCGGTAAACCCACTTCTGCGCGGGCCAGGGCTATTGGTCGTGAATGACGGCTTATTTCGTAAGGACGATGAGCGCGGCATCACGTCGTTCGGCGAGAGTGGCAAGGCAACCGATAGCGCCGCAATTGGCAAGTTCGGGCTGGGGCAGAAGGCGGTCTTCCATCTCTGCGATGCGTTCGTTGTCTATGCCTATGGAGACGGCGAGCCTTTCAGCACGGTCGTGAACCCGTTCTTGGGAGTGGTCGTCGACGGCAACATTAGCCGTCAATGGGAACCGCCGAGCGAAAGCGGCCTCGTCGACACCGACCTCGATCTTCTAAAGCGTCAAGTGTCTCCCGATTTTCCAGATCGTTGTCTTGCGCTCTGGCTGCCTTTTCGCCGAGAGGGGCTGCGGCCGGCTCCTGGCGTGGGCTTTTCCAGCAACTTCCCGTCGCAGCCGGAGACAATCGCAGAACTCGCCAACACTGATGATCTGCGATTGCTTCTGACCGCACTTCGCCACCTGGAGTCGGTCGAGATCCGCGAAGACAGTGAGACGCGCTGCGCCATCGGGATTGATGACGAACGGGACCGGCTGCTCGGACCCAAGCACTGGCATAGCGGTACCCGGTCCTTCGGCGGCACAATCAAAACCCGTCCTGATCAGTCGGTGGCACAATTCGTCGGTCGCGAAGCGATGATCCTTGATGGTCGCCTTGCGGGTTTGCGGCTCACTCCGCACTGGCCGAAAACGATCAGCGTGCTTAGTCCGACGCCTCAACCTGAAAAGGGTGAGCCGCACGGCGCGGCGACGTTGCTGCGCGCATCCAAGAGCGCGCCGTCGCAGCTGCGGATTTCTTGGGCCGTGTTCCTGCCGATTTCAGAAGCCTCTGACATCGAAATTTCGCTGGAGGGCAAAGCGCTCGGCCAGTTCCGTCTGCTGCTTCATGGCTACTTCTTCCTGGATAGCGGCCGGCGCATGATCGATGGTCTGTCAGCCTCAGCCAGAGACGAAGAGCCTTCCGACGCCTCAGGGCTGCGTCGGGCTTGGAATTCTGAACTTCGCGACTCCGTCGTTCTGCCTCTATTACCCGCCTTGCTGCGGGACGCGCTCAATTCGAAGATGGTGACATCAGCGGAGCTTGCGCAACTGGTGGCGGCGATCGCCGGGAGCGAGTGGTTTCAAAAGAACCGGAGCGCAATCTGTAAGGAAAGCGCAATCGTGCGCGTACTTGAAGCGCCGAGCGGCACTGTCTGGCGCCTTGTACCGTCAGGGAGGCCCCTCCGTCCGCTGCCGAAATCAGTGGCCGATGCTCCTGGGAGGATCGAGGAGCTATTCGCCGGGATCCATTCTTGGGCCCAAAGTCGAAAGACGCTTCTTTGCTTAGATAAAAGCGCCTCGCTTACCGCCGAGCCGATGGGTTGGCCGGCCGATGATCTCGACTCGCTTTTTACGCCTCCTCGCTGTTTGGAGTGGGTGGTAACGACCCAATCCGGTCTTCCTCAAGTGTTTCTCTGTTCGGTTGGGCGCCGTTTCTCCGTCCCGGCCTGACGATCCAAGGACGCCGGGGATGGCGGCTGTCAAGGATGGCCTCTTGGCC
>CALQHT020000208.1 GCA_943330455.2 Nitrosovibrio sp. Nv4
ATGGGTCGGCCGTGACGCCACCTCCGGGCCGATATGAAGCCAGTCAGGACGTGATCGGGGCGCCGCCGGCGGTCTGATGACCGCGCCGGCGCAGCCGAACAGCCGTCGTTATTGATCGAAAATCCCGAGTCCGACAGGCTGCTAGCGTTTCGATAAGGCCAAACCGTGCCCCCTGTCGCGTGAAGCTGCACAGGAAATCAAGAATTCGGCGTTCCGGATGCCAGCGCAACCATCGCGCCTATGGGGTTATCGGTCCGACCGTTGCGCGGGTGTGCGTCGGCTCGCGGCCCTGCGGCCATTCTCCACGCGGTGTCGAACTGCGCCAACAGTGTCGGCACCACCGCCTCGGTCGTGTCGTTGAAACACGCCGTCGCCTTGTGGGTCTTGTCCTCGACTTCCACGCGATAAGCCGTTTGGCCCACCAGAATGAAATGGGTGCGCTCGTTCATGAAGGTCGCCAGGGGTGTTCCCAGAAACCGGACCGCATCAGGAGCCCGGGCCCGGACCGCGGTGCAGAAGCTATTGTCCAGCATCGCTTCGTAATCACGTTCCACGACGATGCGCAGGTCGCATTGCGCATCCAACGCCCGCAGTAGGTTCGGAATCAGGTCGCTAAAGACCCCAGCCGCCAATTTTCCGGACACCAAGCGGATCGGACTTCCCGTCTCCGCGGCCAGGTCCAGGAGGTTTCCGATGACAATAGCCGAGCGGGTAATTGTGGAATGGGGAAGCAATGTCGAAGCACGGCGACGGCGGCACCGTTCCACATAGAGCCGATAGGCAGTCCGAATCGGCGACCGCAGGGCGGCGAGCGGTCCCCGCCAGGGCACTGCCCGAGCGACCGCAACGGCGCCACGCGATGGCAGTGTTGTCGTCGCGTTCCACACTTGCTCGGACGTCACATGCGCCCGCGACGGGTGAAAGGCGGATAGGCTCCGGTCAGTCATTTCCGGTAGCGCGGGATATCCGGTCATCGGCTGCCGCGTCCCCCCGGGGGGGCGTAGTCTGTTTGCAAATTCGATAGACGCTCATGGTTCATCAGAAATCTCCTGGGCCTTGATATGGGCGGCGTTTCCTTGTGGCCCGATGGAATTCCAGAACATAATGGGAACATGATTCCGTGGCGTCAAGCACTCTGTCGATCGAACCGGCTTCGATTTTCCCGGCAACGGATCCAACGTGAAGGTCCGATGGCCACATATGAATTCTCGCCTGGCGTGGGGCTGCCGCGGGAGCGATTGATGCATCCGTCTGTCCGCACCCATCTGGGCACCACCCGTCCGTTCGGCGACATCTCTTGACCGCGCGCCTCCTTGGCGCACATTTCCCGCTCGCCAAGGAGAATTCCGCACATGAGCACAGGCCCCCTCGCCCGCTTCCGGGTCATCGATCTGACGCGCGTGCGCGCCGGCCCCACCTGCGTGCGGCAATTGGCCGATTGGGGCGCGGATGTGGTGAAGATCGAGGCGCCGGAGGGCGATTCCGGCCTCGGCGGCGAGCGCCACGGTCCGGACTTCCAGAACCTGCACCGCAACAAGCGCAGCCTGACCCTGAACCTGAAGGAACCGGACGGGTTGGAGGTGCTGAAGCGCCTGGTCGCCAAATCCGACGTGGTGGTGGAGAATTATCGCCCCGACGTGAAGTTCCGCCTCGGCGTGGATTACGAGAGTCTGGCCAAGATCAATCCGCGGCTGGTCTATGCCTCGATTTCCGGGTTCGGCCAGGATGGGCCGTATCGGGACCGGCCGGGCTTCGATCAGATCGCCCAGGGGATGGGTGGGCTGATGTCGATCACCGGCCTGCCCGGCCAGGGGCCGGTGCGGGTCGGCATTCCGGTCGCCGATCTGACGGCGGGGATTTTCGCGGCCATGGGAATCCTGGTGGCGCTGTTGGAGCGCGAGGAATCCGGCAAGGGCCAATGGGTCCAGTCGTCTCTGTTGGGTGCCCAGATCGCCATGCTGGACTTCCAGGCCGCGCGCTGGACCATCGCCAAGGAGGTGCCGGAGCAGGCCGGCAACAACCACCCGACCAGCATCCCGACCGGCGTGTTCCAGACCTCGGACGGCTACATCAACATCGCGGCCGCGGGCAACGACATCTATCACCGGCTGTGCAAGGCGTTGGACGCGATGCATCTGGCCAATGACCCGGCCTATGCCACCGGCAAGGCGCGCTCCGACAATCGGGACGCGCTGAACGCGGTGATCGAGGCGATCACGGTCAAGGGCACCTCCGCCGATTGGATCGAGCGGTTGAACGCGGCGGGCGTGCCCTCCGGCCCGATCTACAAGATGAACGAGGTGTTCGACGACCCGCAGGTGAAACATCTGGGGATCGCCAGAAAGGTGCACCACAAGGTGCTGGGAGATATCGAGGTCATCGGCCAGGCGATCGAACTCAGCCGTACGCCCTGGTCGATCCGCAGTGCCACGCCCGAGGCGGGGGAGCACACGGACGTGGTGTTGGGGGAACTCGGCTACAGCGCCGCGGAGATCGAGGGGTTGCGCGGCCGCAAGGTGGTGTGATCCGGCGGCTCCCGGCTCGATCCCAGTGTCAATGGTGCTGCTGTGCCGGGGGTGCGCGGGCATGACGGGGAGGAGGATTGAGCAACGTTCAATCGTCGGGTCCGTCAGTATTACAGTCCGGCATCCTTGGCTGCCTGCGCCCCTGGCTGTTCGGCGGTTTGCTCCCCTGCCGTCGGGTCCGCTGCCGGTTGCGCTCCTGTCGGCTGCGTCGGTGATGGCGGGGGTGGCAGCGGAATCGCGGTGACCTGGGGCTTCGGTTTCACTTCCGGCGCCGCCGGCTGTCCGGATGAGGTATAATCCGGCACCACCCGCGCCTGGGTTCCCGCAATGACCAGAACCTTTGTGTGCAGTTGCAACGGGGTGGCATCTTTCTGCGTGACGCTGACCAGTTCGTCGTTGGCCTTGCGCACGATATACTCATACGCCTTGGTGTCCGCCGCGATCTGCTCCGCCGCGGCGCCTGCCAATCCGCCCACCAGGCTGCCGCCCAAAGCGCCGAACGCGCTGGCCGGACCGGTGCCCATCTGTGACCCCGCCAGGCCGCCGGCCGCGGCGCCGGTCACTCCGCCCACGGCGCCTGATGAGGCCACCATTACCTCCCGCACGCCGATGATGGTGCCCTGCTCTACCTTGTTGGCCTGCTGCACGGCGCTGGTGGCATAGGTGTCGGGGGAGTATTTGGGGCCGCATGCCGCGAGGGTCGCGATGAGCGGCAGGGTGAGTGCTAATCTGACGTTCAAGGCTTGGCCTTTCGCGTGAGGTAGAAGGGCGGGGCTTCGCCCCGGAACCCCACCAAGGGGCTCTGCCCCTTGGATCCCCGCCAAAGGCGCGGCCTTTGGAATGCGATTCTTTTGTTGCCTTGAGGGATGGGGGCCTACACGGACGGTGAGAGGTCCGTGTAGGCCCCCATCCCTCAAGGCAACCATAATCCGGTTCCAAGGGCCGTCGCCCTTGGTGGGGGTCCAGGGGGCAAAGCCCCCTGGTGGGGTTCCGGGGCAAAGCCCCGCCCTTCTACCCCACCCGCGAAATTGCCGCTACCATATCCGCATGACCCAGACCCCTCCCCACGGCCTCGCCCGCAACACCGCCAACTACGGTGACCGCGACTTCGCGCTGTATCTGCGCCGGTCCTTCGCCAAGTCCATGGGCTACTCCCAGGCCATGCTCGACCGCCCGGTCGTGGGCATCGTCGACACCGGCTCGGACTACAACAACTGCCACCGCACGGTCCCGGAACTGATCGAGGCGGTGAAGCGCGGCGTCCTCGCCGCCGGCGGTCTGCCGTTGGCCTTCCCGACCGTCTCGCTGTGCGAGCCGTCGCTGTTCCCCACCTCCATGCACTACCGCAACCTGGCCGCGCTCGACACCGAGGCCATGCTGACCGCGCAACCGATGGACGCCGCCGTCATGGTGGGCGGCTGCGACAAGACCGTGCCCGCGCAACTTATGGCCGCCGCCTCGGCTGACATTCCCGCCGTGCAGCTCGTCACCGGCCCCATGCTGGCCACGCCTTACCAGGGCGAGCGTCTGTCCGCCTGCACCGATTGCCGCCGCTATTGGGCCGCGTATCGCGCCGGCACCGTGCAGGGCGAACGCATCGCCGAAATCGAGGGCCGGCTGGCCACCACCGCCGGGACCTGCGGCGTGATGGGCACCGCCTCCACCATGGCCTGCCTGGCCGAGACCCTGGGCATGATCCCGCTGGGCCACGGCTCCATCCCCGCCGTGCATGCCGACCGGCTGCGCGCCGCCGAGGAAGCCGGAGCCCTGGCCGTCCGCCTGATCACCGCACCGATCCGTCCGTCTCAGGTCATCACGGAGCACTCGGTGGAGAACGCGCTTCGTGTGCTGCTGGCCCTGGGCGGGTCCACCAACGCGCTTATCCACCTGACCGCCGTTGCCGGGCGGCGCGGCATCAAGATCGACCTCAACCGCCTGAACGAATTGTCCGACGCCACCCCGGTTCTGGTTGATCTGAAACCGACCGGTGAAGGCTACATGGAGGACTTCCATTCCGCTGGCGGCATGCCTGCGTTGCTGTGGGAGTTGCGCAGCCTGCTGCATATGGACCCGATCGATGTGACCGGCGTTTCGCTGGGCGAGCGACTGAAGGAGCCCGCCTATGTGGATCGCCGCTACATCAAGTCGATCGCCGAACCGGTGTCCCCGGTGGGCGGCATCGTGTCGCTGTTCGGCTCCCTCGCCCCGCGCGGCGCGATTCTGAAGCGCAGCGCCGCCACCCCGTCTCTGTTCGAGAAAGAGGCCCGGGTCATGGTGTTCGACGGGCTGGAGGACCTGGCGACCCGCATCGACGATCCGAACCTGGACGTGACCGCGGACGACATCCTGGTGCTGAAGAACGCCGGCTCCCTGACCCCGGCCGGTATGCCGGAGGCCGGCTATCTGCCGATCCCGTCCAAACTGGCCCGTGCCGGCGTGAAGGACATGGTGCGCATGAGCGATTGCCGCATGTCCGGCACCGCCTTCGGCACCATCGTCCTGCATATCACGCCCGAGGCCGCCGCCGGTGGCCCATTGGGCCTGGTGCAAACCGGCGACCGGGTCCGTTTGTCGGTGAAGGACCGCTCACTGGATCTGCTGGTGGACGCCGCGGAGCTTGAACGCAGGCGAGCCGCCTGGGCACCCCCGGCAAAGCCGGTGCGGGGTTGGGATCGGATTATCGCCGATCAGGTGCTGCAAGCCGATGAGGGTTGCGATCTGGCGGTGATGCGTCCGGGCGGATGATGCGACCGCGCCCCATCCGCGATCACGATGACCCGATGATAGGCCTCGAACGGCGGGCCGTGTCTTGACGGTGAAGCCGGTGATGGTGCGGCCGCGAGACGACGCCCATGGGTTCGGCGCAAGCCAAGGTGCGCAAGACGGGGTGGGCATGACGGGGTGTGCATGGCCACACCCAGGTCATGAGCAGCCGGCCGATGGATGACCGGGGCCCGATCCCTGGTCGCGGTCCCGTGCCCATCGCCGGCGTGCCGGATGGTGTCGTGCTCTACGACGGTGTTTGCGTGTTCTGTTCGGCGTGGTTCCACTTCATTGTCGCCCGCGACCCGCAAGCACGCTTCCGCTTCACCGCGATCCAGGACCCATACGGACATTGGCTCGCCCTCCGGCTTGGCCTTGATCCTGCAAACCCTCAGGCCAATGCCGTGGTCTTTGGAGGCCAAGCCTACCTGGGAGCCGACGCCGCGTTGCAAATCATGCGCCGACTCCCCGGTTGGTCCCCGGTGGCGACCTTGATGGCCCTGGTGCCCCGCTCGATGCGGGATTGGCTTTACGACCGGGTCGCCCGCAATCGCTACCGCCTGTTCGGCCGGACCGAAACCTGCATGGTTCCAGCACCTGCCCTGCGTCGGCACCTTGTTTCCGACCTGCCGCCGCGTGACTGAAGCCCAGCCTCGCCGCGTCCTGATCATTGGTGCGGCAGGCGTTTTCGGGGAACGCCTAGTCGCCGGTATCCTCAAGAGCACCACCCTTCATGTCATCGCGGCCGGGCGAGACCTGGAACGTCTTACCCGACTCACCGCGCGGATGCCGAACGGCATACAGCGTATGACGGCGATGGTCCTGGATGCGCGCCTGGTAACCGCGGCAGACCTGAAGGCAAGCGGCGCGTTCGTGGTGGTGGATACCGCGGGGCCATTTCAAGACCGCGGCTATCGCCTGGCAGAGGCCGCGATCGAGGCCGGGATGCACTATATCGACCTCGCGGACGGTCGGACATTCGTGGCCGGATTCGGCTCGCTCGATGCGTCGGCGCGGGCGGCCGGCGTGATGGCCGTCACCGGTGCCAGTTCGACGCCTGCCCTGTCCAACGCCGTGCTGGACGCGCTGACGGCGGGGTGGCGGCGCATCGACCGGGTGGCGATCGCCATCTCACCCGGCAATCGGGCGCCGCGAGGCATGTCTGTCGTGCGAGCCATCCTGAGTTATGCCGGCCGCCCGGTCCGGGTCTTCACCGGCGGACATTGGACCACCCGCCCAGGTTGGAGCATGACGGTTCGGCCCTCCCTGCCCGGTCTCGGCCGCCGGACGCTGGCGCTGACCGACACGCCCGACCTGGATATCGTGCCCGCCCGATTTGCCGTGACACAGGAGGCCGTGTTTCGCGCCGGCCTGGAACTGGCCGTGCTGCATAACGGGCTTCGGCTCGCCAGTTGGGCCGTGCGGCTTGGTTTGCTCCGCTCGCTGGTCCCGTTCGCGCGTGCCTTCCGCGCCGTGGCCGCGATGCTGGAGACGTTTGGTTCCGACCGCGGCGGCATGCTCGTCGAAGCATTCGGCCTCGACGACGCAGGACGGTCTGTGCGCGCATGGTGGTCGCTGGTGGCCGAATCCGGAGATGGTCCGGTCGTGCCGACCTTGCCCGCATTGGCTGTTTTGCGTGCCCTCGCAGGCGAGCATCCGATACAGCCAGGTGCCTCGGCCTGCGTTGGTGTTGTGCCACTGGCCGCGATCGAGGCGGAGTTCGCGTCGTATCGGATCGCCAGCAGCTCAGGCATCGAGATCGCCCCGCCCGGGCTGTATGAACATGTGCTGGGTAGCGCGTTTGCCCAATTGCCGGACGCGATTCGCCGGCTGCATCAACCCGGTTGGGGCCGGCTGTTCCGAGGCACCGCCACCGTGGACGGTGCCGAGAACCCGTTGACGCGCGCGCTGGCGGCAGTCTTCCATTTTCCGCCCTCGGCGACGGAGATAGCGGCGACGGTGGAGATCGTTCACCAGACGGGACCGGCGCCGGGACAGGAGCGTTGGACGCGCCGGTTTGGCGATCGTGGCTTTGCCGGCACTATGTCGGTTGCCCGCGCGCCCGGACGGCTGATCGAGCAGTTCGGCGCGCTACGCTTCGAGCTCGATGTGCAGGTGGGGCCTGATGGCGTGCGTGGGATGCCGGTGCGCGCTTGGTGGCTGGGGCCGCTGCGCATGCCATTGGCGCTGGCGCCGGTGTCGCACGCGACCGAGACCGTCGATCCGGACGGCCGGTTCCGGTTCGATGTGGAACTGCGGTTGCCCTTGGGTCTCGGACGCCTGATCCGCTACCGCGGGTGGCTGCAAGAGATGCCAGGTGGCGTCGGCCCTTGCCAACAGTTGAAGCGATAAGCGCCTTCTATTTCACCGTCACAAATCGGTATGGAAACGTATTGTCCGCCGGCTGGGCCAGTTCGACGGTCGCCTTCGCGGCCCAGGCGATCACCTGCTGGTGCAAGGGCAGCACCGCCACATCGCGGCGAACGACGCTGGCGGCATCGGCGATCATCCGGGTTCGCTTCGCCGGATCGGTTTCCACGCCCATCTGGCGGATCAACTCGTCCAACGCCGGGTTGGAATAACCGCCGACATTCACCTCGCCGCGCTTGCCGTCGCGTGTCCCCAGCAGCGTGTAGAGCACGTTATGTGCATCGTAGGTCGCGGGGGTCCAACCCAGCATCCAGAAATCCGTATCGTAGTTCGGCGCCAGGATTTTTGTGAAGAATTTGGTTTTGGTCTGCGCGTTCAGGTCCACCTTGATCCCGACCCGTGCCAACATCGCGGTGATCGCGGTGCAAATCTGCTCATCCATCACATAGCGGTCGTTGGGGCAGTCCAGCCCGACGCGGAAGCCTCCGGGATAACCTGCCTCCGTCAGAAGCTGTTTGGCCCGAGCCGGATCCAGCTTGAATTGGATATCCGCCGCTTGGTCATATCCATTTACCCCCGGCCCCCATAGCAGCCCCGTCGGACGACCCAGGGTCAGCATGACCCGGCTGGCGATTGCCGGTTCGTCGATCGCCAGAGCCACCGCCTCCCGCACCCGCACATCCTTGAATGGGTTGCGGCCTTTGATGTCGGAGCTGGCAAGTTCCTCCCGGCTTAGATTGAAGCCCAGGTATATCGTGCGAAGTTCCGGATTCTGAATGATCTTCAGACCCGGCGTCTGGCGGATGCGCGCGATATCTTGCGGCGGGACGGCGTAGATCATATCGACCTCGCCCGACAACAGCGCCGCGACGCGGGTGGGTGCGCTGCCGATCACGTTGAATTCGACCCGATCGAGATTGTGGGTGGGCGTATCCCACCAGCCCGGATTGCGCTCGACCACCGTGCGCCGATCCGGCTCTCGCATGACCAGACGGAACGGCCCGGTGCCCATGGCGTGCCGCAACGCGAAATTCTCTTCCTTGCCGATGACCGCCGGTTCCACGGCGTTGTGCTTTTCCGACCACGCCTTCGACATGATCATGAAGTTGGTCTGCTCCTGCGGCAGGATCGGGTCCGGCAGATGGGTCTCCAGATCGATCGTGAAATCGTCGATCTTCCGCGCCTCCTTCACCGGCGACATCGGCGCGCGCATCGACGAATTCTTCGACTGGATGCGCTGCAACGAGAACACCACGTCATCGGCGGTGAACGGCGAGCCATCCTGCCATTTCACGCCTTGGCGCAGATGAAACCGCCAGATCGTCGGACTGGTCTGCTCCCACCGTTCGGCCAGGGCGGGTTCCAGCGACAGGTCGCGGTTGCGGCGGATCAGCGGTTCGTAAATGTTCGACAGGAACGACAACTGCATGGTTTCCTGCCGCGTCATCGGGTCCATGGCGTTGACATCGCCGTCGCTCGCCCAGCGCAGATTGGCCGCGCCGGCATCGGCGCCGCCCATCGCGCACGACAGCAGCAGACCCATCAACGACCTGCCAAGCATCCTCATTTATTGCCTCCACTGGAACCTGACGCCGCGGGAGCGTAAATCATGAGGCTGTGAACACGCGGACGGACACAACGCTCTATTGATACGAGCGTCACGAGACTATGACCAGAGAAACCCCATGACAACCAAGGGGGATACATGCTGCGCATCGATCACGAGACCGATATTCTGGGGTTGGTCGACGTCCAACCGACCTTCATGTTCGGTGGGGAACTGCCGGTCACGGATGGTGAGGTTGTTGTCCCGGTCATCAACCGTCTGCTGTCCCGCTTCCGCCACGCCTTTGCCACGCAGGATTGGCATCCGCCCGGCCATGCGTCATTCGCCAGCGCCCATCCCGGTCACGCGCCATACACCGAGATCGACATGCCGTATGGACGGCAGGTGCTGTGGCCCGATCATGGCATTGCCGGCACACCCAACGCCGCCCTGCATCCGGATCTGGACCTGCGTCGTGTCGAGGTCGTCATCCGCAAAGGATTTCATCCGGCGATCGACAGCTATTCCGCGTTTTTCGAGAATGACCATCGCACGGTGACCGGGCTCGACGGATGGTTGCGCCAGCGCGGCTTCCGGCGGCTGTTCCTGACCGGGCTTGCCACCGATTTCTGCGTTGCCTGGTCGGCGGAGGACGCTGCCCGCCTGGGCTACGACGTGTTCGTGGTGGAGGATGCGTGCCGAGCGATTGGGCTGCCGACGATGGGGGGACGGACGACGTTGGATGATGCGAGACAGCGGCTGGGGCAACTCGGCATCCGGTTCATCGTCAGCACGGACATTGCCGAATAGACCCGCGATGCAATAATACCAACCGGCCGAAACAATGACCAATGCACCGTCCTCCCTCGTTATTGCCGGGCTTGACCCGGCAACCCACGCTGCAACGGCAGGGGGCGGGTTGCCGGATCAAGTCCCACAATGACGGTGACGGGACGCCGATGGGTCAACCCACCGCGAGCACGGAGAGCCCGAAGATGAAGATGAAAGCCGCGGTGCTGCGGGAACAGGGCAAGCCTCGCCCCTACGCGACCACCAAACCGATGACGATCGAGGAGGTCGATCTCGATCCGCCCGGCCCCGGCGAGGTGTTGTACAAGATCATCGGTGCCGGTCTCTGCCATTCCGACCTGTCGACCATCGAGAATCTGCGCCCGCGCAAGCTGCCGACCATTCCCGGCCATGAAGCCGCCGGCATTGTCGAGGAAGTGGGTCCAGGCGTCACCGGTCTGAAGCCGGGCGATCACGTCATCAGCGTGTTCGTGACCAGTTGCAACGAGTGCCGCTATTGCTACGGCGGGCGGCCCAATCTGTGCCAGGGCTCGTTTGCGTCACGCAACAATGGCACCTTGGTGTCGGGCGCGCGCAGGCTGTCGCTGAATGGTGAGCCGATCTGGCACTACAGCGGCCTTTCGGTGTTCGCCCAGTACGCCGTGGTGTCGCAGAACGCGCTGATCAAGATCCCCGACGATGTGCCGTTGGAAGACGCGACCATCTTCGGTTGCGCTGTCGTGACGGGTGTCGGGGCCGTGTTGAACACCGCCCAGGTGCCGCCCGGTGGGCAGATGGCGGTGGTCGGATTGGGCGGCGTCGGCATGAAGGCTCTTATAGCGTTTTCTGTTGGTATGGCCCCAGACCGATGGCTCCGAGGATCATGGCGGCCGAACTCGCGGTCTGACCCATCGCTTCCAAGGTCCGGCGCCATCCGAGATAGTTCGGGAGGTTTTTTGTGGCGACCCCATGGAAGCG